>JALOBE010000024.1 GCA_023228425.1 Syntrophales bacterium | reverse complement strand
GTGGCGTCCGTGTTGCCGCTCGACGATAACGTCAGCGTACCGCCCGATGTCACACGACCGTTCGCAGGAATGTACGCCTGGGACGACGAAGTCGCTATGTTCACCCCGACAGCAGCAGCAACACTCACACCACCATCAGAGGTCTCGGCAGAGGGAGAGGGCGTCGTGCTTGCCCTGGCCGCAAGGCTCTGGGTTCCCGTTCCGTTTCCGGTCAGATCGATGGCCGTCCCCGCCGTGGCGCCCTCTGCCGTTTCAGCAAGTTTCACCGTGTTGTTGCCCACGGTGATCACGTAGTAGGTCGTGCCGTCCGTGAGCCCGCCGATGGCTGTACCGCCACCAGCCCTGTACACCACCGCCTGGCCTGTCTTGAAACCGTGGTCGGCGCCCAGGTCTATCGCATCGGCGGCAAGGTCAACCTTTGTAGCCGCATCAAATTCTTTGGTGCTTTTCTCCTGCGTCTTCTTGTCTGCCAGGTTCTGCTGGGCACTGATCTGGTTGTCGACGCCCCGGCTCGTGTCTTCCGTTACACTCTGGCCATCGGATCCCGCAGTCGTCAGGTCGATGGCCTTCCCTGCCCGGGCATTGTCCGCCGTTGACGCCAGCTTCACCGTGCCCGTTGTCCCGCTCACGATCACATGGTAGGTTTTCCCGTCCTCGAGACCTCCGATGGCGTCTCCTGACCCCTTGGAGTAGGTGACCGCCTGTCCCGTGATGAACTTCTGGCCGACACCGAGGTCTAAGGTATCGTTCGCGGTGTCGACCGCGGTCGCGTCAAACTCCCGCTTGTAGGGTTGGGGTGTCAGGCTCTGGGTTCCCGAGGGAGTCGGGGAGGCTGAGAAGTCGATTGCCGTTCCCGCCGCCGCGGCGGCTTCCGTCGAAGCCAGCTTCACCGTGTCGCTCCCTACGGTGATCACGTAGTAGGTCGTGCCCTTCGCAAGACCGCCGATGGCCGTCCCGTCGCCGCTGTCATAGACCACCGCGTCGCCCGTCTTGAATCCGTGATCGGCCCCCAACTCGATGGTATTGTCCGTCGTGTTGACCTTCGACGCAGCGTCAAACTCCTTTTTGGTCTTCTCCCCCTGGGCCCCGGCGGCGCTTGCCGTGGCTTCGACAGAGGTAGCCGCCGAGGAGTGGGCCTTGAAGGTCACGTCCCCGCCGGCATCGATGTCTCGCTCCGTCGTGGCCAGGGTGCTGTCCGTGACCACGTTCAGGCCCAGGGCTATGCCGACGCCGACACTGGAACCGCCGGCTTTTCCGTCCGCCACCGTCGTCGTGCTTCCCCTGTGCGTCGCGAGGGCACTCACGGCGCCTCCCAGGATCAGGTCGATGCCACTGCCTATAACGGCTTTTGTGTCATTGTTCACCACGCTGGTGGCAACAGCACCGCCGACGCCGACACCGCTCCCGCCCGTGGCCTTGCCCCCGGCCTTCGCCGTGGTTATCACGGTGTTGTCCGAGGTCGCGCTCAACGACAGGTCATGGGCTCCAGTCAGTACAGCGTCATCTTCAAACTCGGCCACCGTGCGCGTGTTCGCTATGTTCAGGGCCACCGAGGCGCCAACACCGACGCTGCCGGCCACAGCTCCTTCATTGGCAGGCTGGGCAATCGCCTTCGATACGGTCGTGTTTTCCGCAGTGAGGGTGACATCGCCGTTGCCGGTAATGGTCGCCTGAGAACCGGACGTGATACTTGCCGTGGAGAGGCTGTCGATGATGTTCATCGCCAGGGATCCCGCCACTCCCACATTGGTTGCTCCCGCCCCGGAGGTCGCCTCCGTGACGAAGGAACTTGCCTCAGGCATCAATGCCTGGATGCTGATCGATTGAGCCGTCAGGTTGTTGCCGTCGATGTAAGCCCGGTTATCCGCGTCGACAACGGTAATCGCCACCGCAGCTCCCACGCCGACGCCGCCCGTTGCGGTGCTGCCGTCGGCCGTCGTGATCACCCCGCCGGAAGAAGAGGCGGATATGCTGACACGATCGGCAGAGGTAATAGAGGCCGGAGTATTGATGAATGCCCGTGTCTGCCTGTCGAGATCGGTAATGGCAACCGCCGCCGCTACACCGACGCTCCCGTCGGACGTTTCCGCGTTGTATTCATCAAGCTTTTCCTGGGATTCCGTCTTTGCTCCGGAATCGGAGGCGCCGCCGGGAGAAGCCTTGGCCGTTGTTGTTACGGTGACGGTACTCGTGGCCGAGATGCCCAGATCACCGACGGAAATCGTCCCGGTGCTGTCGATATAGGCTTCCGTAATACCGCTCACGACGGCAAGGCCCAAAGCGCCTCCGGCGGAGGCGGACGACGCGTCTCCGGCGGCCGTCACGGTTATGGTGTTCGTAGCTGATATGCTGAATGATCCTGACGTTTCTACCGAACTCGTTCCGGAAAGAAAGGCACTGGCCGTGCCGGCAGCGAAGGCCATCGCCACCGCTGCGTCGGCGCCTACGCTGTCAAATCCAGGATCCTCGGCCTCGGCGGTTGCCGTAAGAATCGAGGCTGCCGATATCGTCAAGCTGCCGCTGCTCTCAATCCGGGTATCGACAATGGAAACGAGCGCCTGGGAATCCACATCGACAACCGCCAACGGTGATGATGATGAACCGCTGACCGTCGATGCGGCGGTGATGGTAATGTCACCGCCGATCAGGGTCACCCCGTCGATGGTTATCGACGCTTCGGAGGATGCGTCAAAGGCATTCTGTGAATCTGAAGCCGCAAAGGTGATGGAGCCTGTACCGGTGTTGACGGTGGTGCCCGTCGCAATAGTAATTCCTGTGGCCTCGACGGTTAAATTAATCCCGCAAAGGAGTACACCTTCCGATACCGAAATCGTCACCTCGTCAGCCCCGATCAGTGTGATACCCCCGGTTATGCTTGTGTCAAAACCCAGGATTTCAACCCGATCATCTCCGGTGAGCAGATCTATTTCAAGAATGTCGTCGGTAAAGGTAAAGGGGCTCCAATTCTCCCCGTCAAAGCTGTAGCGCATCCAGCCATCATCGATGTCCCCATCCCCATAATTGTCCAGGTATAGGATATCATCGTCGGCGGTTCCGGAGAGGCTGAAGAGCAGGCGCTGATACTCGCCAAACACCAGTGGCATCGTCTCCACGGTACCTGTGCTGACTTCCAGCAGCCAGTCGCCGGCGTATGCCTCGGCACCGGTGGCGTTGTCGGAGGCCGCCACGTCGGCCCCGGTGAGGGAGGCAAGTTTTTCCACAAAGGCCGCACCGGCGTCACCGGCGCCGACATCGCACCCGTAGAGCAGGATGTCGCCTCCGGGAGTCAGGGCCTGCCCCCAGGCGGCCACGTCGGCAGTGCGTTTCTTGAGTTTGTCGCCGGTGGTGACCGTTGAACCCAGGCGAATCATGCCCATGGCGCCGTGGGAAAGAATGTGCACGGCGTCGAGGTTGTCGTACATGCCCAAAATCGCCGTGACCTGTTCGATGCCGTCGCGGCCGCCCTCAAGAATATAGACATCGAAGACCGGCCCGGCGGATAGGGGGGCGGAAGGGACAGCCTCGGAAGAGGCGACAGACAAGGAATCATCGAACAGGGAAACCGTGCCGGCAGCCGTTTCGGCAGGTGACGATGAGGAGGCGGGAAAAGCATCCTGGGCGGAACAATAGATAACGTTGACGTTCTCACGTGAATCGGCCAGAGACGTGATGAGTATCTCCTGATCCTTCACGGAGGAATCGATGATGACGACCTGGTTCAGGCTGCTGTTCATGACCAGGGCGGCGTCGGCGCCCCGGAGGAGGGGTTCTTCGACGGCACCTTCACCGGCAGGAGCGACGTCCGGTCCGGATTCTTCGGCTCCCGAAAGGTCGACGGAACTCTGTGCCCCGACATCCTCTTCAAGCTCCGTGGTTTCCACACTGACAGCGGGAGCTTCAACGGAATCCTCCGTCCCGGCATCCTCTTCAAGCTCCATGGTTTGCCTGGTGTCGGCGGGAGCTTCAGTGGCTTCCGTGCCGGGTTCAGCTTCGGCGTTTTCGGCCTCTTCAGCGGTCGTATCGTCCGGTTCCGTGCTGTCGGCGGTGCCTGCCGTTGCGTCTTCAAGACCGTCGCCCGCGGGGGTGGTGGTTACGTCGTTGAACCGGTCCACATTCTCAACGACGGGGGCAAGAATGTCCCCGAAACCGTCCCCGTTGTCCGGGAGAATCCCCAGTTCGGCGGAAAGGTATAACCGGGGCTCCAGCGCTTCGAACTGGAAAGGCCGTTCCCTGCGCCTGTCTCCCCCAGGTTTCTTCCGTTCCTTACCCTGGCCTCGCGTACCTTTTTTCAGCATTATCTTTGTGCCTCACGCGCACTGTGATTTCATCGTCCTGTTCAACGTTTCGATTACAGGGAATCCTTGAGCCAGCCGTTGACGGCGGCTATATCGTCTCCACCAAGGGTTCCCACGGTCTGCTTGAGAATCAGGCTGTTGATAATGTAGTCGTACCTGGCCATGGCATAGTTCTGCCGTGCCAGAGAATAATCTCTCTCTCCGTCCAGAACGGCCAAGATCGTGTACAGGCCCGACCGATGTCCTTCCTTCTTGCCCTCCAATGCCAAACGTTGCGCTTCCACGGCTTCGGCAAGGGCCTGTACCCGCTGGATGGAGTTACCCACGCCGAAGAAGGCCGCCCTGACTTCCCGCTGAAGGGAACGGGTAAGCCGCTCTTCGTCCTGGAGTGATGCCTTCATAAGGTGTGTCGCCTCGCGGGTCCGGGAACTGACAATGCCGCCCTGGTAGAGGGGAACGTTCATACGCACCAGGAAGTTGGTCGTTTCAACCTCGCTGCCTCCGCCGAAAAGGGTCCCCTTTGTGTCGCGCCAGTTGTAGTTTGCTTCCAGATTGACATGGGGGTAATGACCGGCACGCTGGCGCTGAATCTCCTTGCGCGCTGCCTCTACGGTTCGTCGCAGGGCCTCCAGGGACGGGTTCTGCTGTATCGCGGCATCGATCCAGGACTCGGCGTCGGCGGGGTCGGCCGGAACCAATGGCAACTCATCCCGCAGCGGGACAAGATTGCCGGCGGGTCGGCCGATGATTTCCTTCAGCGCCTGGTGCGCGTCATCCAGATCGCTTTCAGCGATGAGCCGGGTTGCCTGAACCTCGGCAAGGCGGGCCTTGGCATCGTAGAATTCGGTTCGCGTCGACAGGCCCCGGTTGAACCGTTCACTGATGAGTTCGTGGTGGCTGCTTACGGCGGTCTCTTCCGCTTCCGTTGCCTCCAGCCTGTCCCCGGCGGCAAGAACCCTGAAATACGCCATGGCGACACGGACGGCCAGGTCCTGGCGGGCCGCCTCCAGTTCCAGCTCGGATGACCTGACGATCTCGCGGGCCCGTTGTATGTTCTTGAAGGAGGCGAAATTGAATACTGGCTGGGTAAGTGTCAGGGTGTATTCCGTGGTGGGAAAATCGGATTTGCCGGAGCCGAAGACCTGGTTGTCGGTGCTTATAATGTTCTGTGTCGTCTCCGTGTGGACACCCTCGGCGGCAAGGACCGGAAGAACGGCTCCCCATGCCTGCCGCAGGACCTCTTTCGTGGCATCTCCCTCATGGCGCATACCGGCTAAACGTGGATCGTGCTCCAGGGCAAGCGCGAGGGCTCTCGTGAGGTCCAGGGTGTGGTCGGCCGCATGGAGACAGCACGGTGAGGGGACAAGGCAGAACACCAGGACGGCGAGCATTTTCGCTGTCATGATCAGGGCGGCGGACGCCCGCGTCGCAAACGATTTGATAAGGACGGCAATGTGTTGCATGGGGTTCCCTCCCGAAAGGGACCTGTCCGGCAGGGGAGACGAGTGTGTTCTTCGTATCTCTCCTGTACGTGGTGAGAATGCTGATTGAACGGGAGCGGTCGCTTCAAGGCCGGCGCTAGCCACGGTGTGCCTCTGTTTCTGTTGCTCTTCTCGATTTCCGGCTCGTCCGCACTTCCGGAACGGGGCGGAGGCAATGCAACTACTTGTTACCACAGAACAGCTCCGTGGCGATAGACATGACGCAGAAGGTGTGGATGCCGTCATGCCGATAATGCAGAGAGAGGCTTTGCATCGATAGATTTACTGTAGAAGAGTAGACGAACCATTCGGATATGTCAAAACAAAATTACAGGAGGTAATGCCCGGCGGTGTTGAAAAAATTCATTCTTTAGTGTAGGGTGTGATCTTGCCGAGCCGACAAAGGATGATCCTGTACGACAAGGTTTCTCGAAAATGAACGATAACGCATTCTTCCCACCCTTCAGCCCCCCGCTGTGGTCACGCAACCCCCATCTTCAGAGCATCTTTGCAAGCCTTCGGTTCAGGGCACCGGGAAAAAACGAAATGGCCGCCCGCGCCCGGGAGATTATTCTTGACGGCGGCAATGGAGTGCGGCTTCTCGGCTATTATTCGGCCCAGGCGGACAAGAAACCGAAGGCCCTCGTGCTGATCATTCACGGCTGGGAAGGCAGCTCTGATTCCACCTACGTTCTTTCCACCGGGCGCTCCCTGTACCGCCGAGGATGCGATGTCATTCGCCTGAATCTGCGGGACCACGGTCCCAGCCATCATCTGAACGAAGGGTTTTTCCACGGGGCACTGATCGAAGAAACGGCAACGGCCGTGCAAAACGCCGCCGGTCTCGCGCCGTATCTGCCCTTCTTCGTGGTCGGTTTTTCGCTGGGAGGAAACTTCGGCATGAGAATCGCCCTGCGAAGGAATGGTGCACCTTTCGGCAATCTTCGTCACGTGATCTGCATATCTCCGGTAATAGACCCCTACAGTTCGACCCTGGCCATGGACCGTCTGCCCCTCTACCGTTACTATTTTCTCAAAAAGTGGAAGCGGTCACTGCGCCGGAAACAGCAATGCTTCCCCGGGTTGTACCGCTTCGATGACTTGCTGGGAATCGACAACACACTGGACTTGACGAACCACATCATAGCCCGGTATTCCGATTTCGACGGGCACCGCGATTACTTCAGCCGCTACACGCTCCGGGGGGACGGCCTGGAAGACCTGGCCGTACCCGTTACCGTCGTGACATCCCGGGACGACCCGGTAATACCCGTGGAGGATTTTTCATCACTCGAGGGGAATCCATACCTGCGGATTTCAATCCAGCGCTGGGGCGGTCATTGCGGATTTCTCGACCCATTCCCCCTGGTGAGCTGGTACGAAGAGGGCATCATCAACAGGATCGTGGACTCCTGACCGGCGGGACTCTCTCAGCCGAGTACCACCAAGGCATCGACGGCCACGGGCTGCCCGCCCAGGATTTTGAGGGGATTGATGTCGATTTCCTTCACGGCATCGTACTCGAGCCCGATCGTTCCCACAGCCACAAGGATGTCGGCCAGCTTTTCCCGATCCACGGCAGGCTTCCCGCGAAAAGCCTCCAATATCTTCTTCGCCCTGATGTCACCCATCATGTCATGAGCGTCCCACCGGGAAAGAGGGGCAACCCGGAAGGTAACGTCCTCAAGGATTTCCGTGAAGATGCCTCCCAGGCCGAACATGACACAGGGGCCGAACTGCGGGTCCCGGGTAAGCCCCACGACCAACTCACGATCACCCTTCACCATCTGCTGCACCAGCACTTCCCTGACGGCGACTTCCGGATTTCCCGTAAGGCGGCTGAAGGCGTCCAGGACTTCTTTTTCGGTTCTCAGGTCGAGGGCTATGAGATTCAGTTCCGTCTTGTGCGCGAATTCGGAGCCTGAGGCCTTGAGGACCACGGGGTAGCCGATCTCCCCGGCTATCTTCGCCGCTTCATCCGCTGTGGCGGCAACGCGCTCCTTTGTAACCGGAATACCGTGCCGCGCCAGAAAAAGCTTCGAATCATGTTCCGACAGCGTTTTCTCGCCTCGTTTCAGTGCGTCTTCAAGGATTTCCATCGGTGCTTTCTCTCCTTTGCATCGTACTCAAGGGGTTCAATCGGCGAATCGAGAAACCGCCGATAATCAACCATGTGTTTCAGGGCCGTCACGGCCCGCTCCGGCGTGGGGTATGACACCACGCGGTGATTTTTCAGATCATCCAGGAAGCCGTCGTAATCACCCAGGGTCACAACGATGACAGGCTTCCCCGTTTTCTCGACCATTTCCCGCGTATGATCAAGAACCACGTCATGCTGGGAAGTATACTCCTTTGCCACTTCCCGGGCCAGAGTGATTGTCTCCTTGAGTTCCTTCGTTCCCTCCACGTGGGCGTCAAAATCAAAGATGCCCTGAATGGAACCTCCCATGGCAATGACGGAATCGACGCCATCCCATTCTGCCAGCGCTTCAATACATTCCATGAAAGGCTCGAGCAGCATGTTCGCCGCCATGTCCACGGGATTGCCGTGACTCCAGTAGGAAGGCAGTATCCTGTTTAACCGCCTGACGATACGGTCCGGAAGGGGAGGAACCTCCAATCCCCTCTCTTCACAGGCATCGGCGGTAATGACGCCCCAGCCGCCACCTCGGGTGAGAATGCCGACACGGTTCCCCCGGGGAACGGGATAGGCTGAAAAGGCCTTCGCCGCGTCTATAAGTCCCTGGCTGTCCTCTATTCCTATGACACCGGCCTGGCGGAAAGCCGCTCGGAGAACCCGGGAAGAAACGGCCATGGCCCCGCTGTGGGACGACGCCGCCCGATTGCCCGTGCTCGTCCGTCCTCCCTTGAAAATGAGGACGGGTTTCCTGCGGGAGACCCGGCGGGCCACATCGAGAAGCCCGGAATCTCCGTCGATCCCTTCCATATAGGCAAGCACCACCCTGGTGGCCTTATCACCACCGAAATAGTCGAGGTAGTCTTCGCAGGTGAGATCGGCTTCATTTCCGCTGCTGACGAACTTTTCAAATCCCAGGCCCTTCCTGTTCCCCCAGTAGAGCATCTGGACGCCGACGTTCCCGCTCTGGGAAACCATTGACAGGGGACCATCCAGGGGTGCCACGGGGGGCATGAGGGCATTGAGGCGGGGCGATGAACTGTAGAGGCCCATGGTGTTGGGACCCACGATACGCATACCGTATTTCCGGGCCCTGGCAACCACGTCCCGTTCCAGCGCCGCCCCTTCAGGCCCCGTTTCGCTGAAATCGGAGCTGATGACAACCACATTGGCAACGCCTTTTCTGCCGCATTCGTCCACCAGGTCGGGCACCGTTCTCGCCGGCGTTGTAATGACGGCCAGGTCAACGGGAACGGAAATGGCGGAAACGGAGGGAAGGCATGGGATGCCCAGGAGGGATTCACATCCCGGATTCACGGGATACAGCGTGCCGCGGAACTGCCCCTTGAGGATGTTCAGGGGGACGATGAAACCCCACTTCGCGGGGTTTCCGGAAGCTCCGATAAAAGCAATGGTTTGAGGATTGAAAAGCCTGTCGAGCCTGCTCTTTGTTTCCACTGGTATCTCCGATTATATCCGACGCCCTTCCCCTGCATGGCCGTCCTGCTTCCTACCCGAATAGGACGGCCGGCGCAACCGCTTTCTTTTCCTCGTGCGACCATGTTATTTCCTCAGGTCGTACTTGATCATTTTCAACTGAAGCGCCTTCCTGCTCAACCCGAGACGTCGTGACGCCTTCGTCACGTTCCCCCCGCAGGAATTCAGCACATTTTCGATCATCTCCCGTTCCATGGATTCGGTCTTTTCCCGGATAATATCCTTGAACATCCCCTGATCGCCCCGGAGATCGGTCCCTCCGCCGTTTTCCGGGAGAAACATCTCGTCCGGAAGATCCGCCGACCGGATCCGGTTTCCCCGGGCAAGCAGGACCATCCTTTCGAGGAGATTTTCCATTTGCCGGATATTGCCGGGCCAGTGGTACTTCATAAAACAATCGATCACGTCCTGATCGACGGACCCGATGTCGCGGTTGAGTTTCCGATTGAACTTATCCAGAAAATGGGAAACCAGGGGAACTATATCGTCTCTGCGTTCCCTCAGGGAAGGAAGCTCTATGGGAACGATATTGATCCGGTAATAGAGATCCTCACGAAAGAGGCCTTCGGCCACATCCTTTCGCAGGTCACGGTTGGTGGCCGCCACGATTCTCGCGTCGACTTTTATCGTTTGGAGCCCCCCCACCCGCTCGAATTCCTGATCCTGAATGACCCGGAGTAGTTTTGCCTGCATGTCCCGGGGAAGCTCCCCGATTTCGTCCAAGAACAGTGTTCCGCCGTGGGCCTGCTCGAATCGCCCGATCTTCCTGTGATGGGCCCCGGTAAAGGATCCCTTCTCATACCCGAACAGTTCACTTTCCAGAAGATTTTCGGGAATGGCGGCACAGTTGATTTTGATAAAGGGGTTGTCCTTCCGGGGGCTGCCCCGGTGAACGGCCCGGGCGATCAACTCTTTTCCCGTCCCTGTTTCTCCCTGTATCAGCACCGTCGTCGGCGTCGCCGCCACGGTTTTCACCATGTCATAGATCCTGCGCATGGGAGCGCTGGTCCCGATAATTTCATGGCGCCCCGCCTCCTCGGCGGACACCACGAGTTCCCGGTCGGTCAGGTTTCTGGTGCTGACCGCCTTGCTGATGACCCGTTTGAGGTCCTCCTGGTCGAAAGGCTTGGTAATATAGTCAAAGGCGCCTCTCTTGACGGCCTCGACGGCGTTGGCGATGGTGCCGTGAGCCGTTATCATGATGACCGGCACCTCGGGATATTCATCGGCAATCCAGTCAAGCAGTCCGAACCCGTCGAGACAGGGCATCTTGAGATCGGAAACAACAACGGAAATATCGCTGTTTTTTATGATTTTTTGTGCTTCCACTCCGTCGGCCGCGGCGAGGACATCGTATCCTTCACGTTTGAGCATGGCCGACAGAACCAGGCGCATGTTTTTCTCGTCATCGACAATCAATATGCTGTTCATAGGTATCCGGACATGATTCGCCGGCACGGGCCGGGGAATGGTGTATGAAGAGGAACCTAGTCCGGTTCCGCCGCTGCTGTCAAGCGGTTTACGTGGAAGGGCCATGGTGTCAGGTTCAATCGACAGGAAGAACAATATTAAATTCAGTACCTTTTCCCGTCTGTGAAGAGACACCGATGTAGCCTGCGTGTTCACTTATGATCTTCCGACAGATGGCGAGCCCGAGACCGGTCCCGCCCTTTTTTGTCGTATAAAAGGGTTTGAACAGATCCTTCATGTCATTCCTGGAAATTCCCGGTCCGGTGTCGGCGACGGTGAGCTCTACCGTCCGCCCCTCCCCACCTTCGTGGGCTGCCGATGTTATGGTCAGTGTCCCGCCGTCGGGCATTGCCTCCAGGGCATTGAGTACGATATTGAAGATAACCTGCATGAACAGTTCCTCATCGAGCGGCACCGGCGGCAGATCGGGGGCAAGATCGGTCGTTATGACAATGCTCTCGGGAAAATCGTCCCGCCGTATCAGGTCCAGCGTCCGCTCAACCAGGGCGTTCATGTCCCGGGGTTTTGCGTCGACCACATAGGGATTCGCATAGCCCAGGAACCGCGAGACCACATTGCCGAGGCGATCTGCTTCTTCGGTTATGACACCCAGTAACTGTTGTGCCTCGTCCGGATCGGCACCCGTCTTGAGATACTGGGCGGCACCCTTGATTGATCCCAGAGGATTCCGTATTCATGGGCAAGTCCCCGCGACATCTCTTCCAGAAAAAGTGATTTTTCTTTTTCCACCTCGTCTTCGAGAGCGAAGAGAGACGTAAAGGCGATCCGTCCCTCAAAGAAAAAATAGCTTACGGCCCGTTTGAGGAGCAGTTTCACGGGATCAATGAATATGACGACAATAAAGGACGCCATGAACACCAGGTTGAAGGCGGGCAGGGGTTCCGACGTGCCGAAAATGAAGCCGATCGTGTAAAACAGCGCGACCACAAAGAAAATAAGCATGAAGATGATGACGGCCCGTGCCATGATTTCATGCAGTTCCGGAAGCCGGGGATAGACGATTATGATCAGGATAAAATACACCAGGGCAGCGCCCGCGATTTCCGATAGGGACGGCATCTGGAATCCGGCAAGCCGCAGGATGTCGCTGAGGCTCAGAAGGCCCCAGACGACCACGGCGATGACCACGTAGCCGAGACGTTTTCTTCGAACTCCTTCGGCTCTGAGAGTTGCCTGGATGAGGGCCGCAAAACACAATGCCAGCACCAGGATGGTGTAGCCGTAAAGTCCTGTGGACACGGGGATGACGTAGTGTTCCTGAAACAGCAAATAGGCAATGCCCGCGCCGCACGCCCCGACAAGAACGTACCAGGACATGTTCCGCACGAACAGGACATCCCGATGTCCGATGAAACGGCTGAAAAAGAAGACACAGAGGGGGGCGAGGGTGGCCACACCCAAGGCATGGAGGATCCTCCAGAACCCACCTCCCGTGATACTGAAGAGGAAAAAGCTTCCCCGTTCACAGGCCAGAACGAGACAGATAAATCCATAGGCACGATGAAGCGGTTCAGCCTTCTTTTTCAAAAGCAGCGATGTGGCGATGGTCAGACTGATCGCGGCGAGGGCAAAAGTCTCCATAAGGGTTCCCCGGCGCGGCCCCGAGAGCGGCCCGCGCCTTTCGAACGCCGGTGGGGCGCGTTTAAAACAGTGGCACGGAAGATGCCCGCCGCCGGTACAGGCTGTGTCACACCAGGGTCCCGGTGCCGGGGTCCCGGGAAAACCGCAGATCGCTCAACAACCGGGACGGTCCCCTGTCGCTGATGTCCTCCAGTTCGATTCCCCGCTTCTGAAGGATCTCTCCCCGCCCGTTCAGATGGCGGGCCGACTCCCTGTCAAGGACATAGATCATGCGTCCTCCCGAACGGTGGTACTGCCGGCTGTATGAAACCGGGATGTCGCAGGTGACGTCCCCCAGAAGCGATTCCGCCACGGGTCCGGCCTTCCGTGGCCCGTTTGCCAGGAGGAGCACGGTCTTTGCCCGGTAGACCAGCTCGGCACCCATGGATATGGCATAACGGGGGCCCGCCGCCGGGGTGCTGAAGTGACCGTCGGAAACGGCATCGACGATGGTGTTCTCGTCAAGTTTTACCAGGATCATCCGGTTCCCTTCGAAGGGGATGCCCACTTCATGAAAGGCGATGTGCCCCCGGCTTCCTATTCCGATCACGTGAAGGTCAATGCCGCCGGCTTCTTCAATTTTCCGCTCGTAGGCGTCGAGAATGTCCCGTCTGATCCAGCGGAGGTAGTCCGACGCGGCATCCGTTCGTATGACGATCGCCTTCCCCCTGTCCGTTCCCCTCTCTTCCCAGTCGGCGGGATTCCCGGCCAGTTCATGCTCCATGAGATTCCGGTCTATAAGGGCACCCCAGGGAATGGACGCTTCGCCGATCCTGGACGCCATGAGGCCGAAAAGTTCCCGGATCATGAAATAACTGTAGCTTTCGCAGTGCAGGGTCCGCTGCTGCGCGTTTTCACCGGGAAGGCCCACGTATTCATCGAGGTTGAAGCTCCTGATCCGTGATCCTTCAAACACCCCGCCGTTGGCCGCCTTGGCAAGATGCTTGTACAGGCCGGTGGGCGTGTTTCCCGTGGCAAGGCCAAGGTTGTAATGAGACCTGCGGGACAGTCCGGCGGTGATATCTTCGACAACCAGGCGGGCGGCAACTTCGCTCATGTGGTCAAAATCGCGGGTTACAATGACCTTGAATGACATGGAATTTCCTCACAACCCGGGAATCCGGTACCGTCAGGATTTGATCCTTTAACCGAGGCAGGTTCGCACCACGTCGGCTATGGCGGTGCAGCAGGACAGCGTTTCGTCATCGGAGGGGCCCTCGACCATGACGCGGCACATTGGCTGGGTTCCGGAGTAGCGCACCAGGACCCTGCCGGAGTCACCGAGCCTCATTTCCACTTCGTCGATTATCCTTACAATCTCCGGAATCGTGTCGATATCAGGCTTCGACCGGACATCGACATTGATGATTTCCTGGGGAAAGACCTTCATCAGGCCCTTCAGTTCCGACAGCGGCCTGTCGCTGCGCTTCATGACCGCCATCAGCTGGAGCGCCGTAAGAATTCCATCTCCCGACGTATGGTGGTCCAAAAATATGATGTGCCCCGAATCTTCACCGCCGATAACCGCGTCCCTGACCTTCATTTCTTCAAGGACATAGCGGTCTCCAACCTTTGTCATCGCGTAGTCGATGCCGAGTTTCTTCATGCACTGGCCGAAACCGGCGTTGCTCATAACGGTGGTCACCACGAGATTGTTCTTCAGCAGGCCCCTCTTTTTCAAGTCCAAGGCACAGATTGCCATGATCTGGTCCCCCGTCAGGACTCCGCCGCGCTCGTCGACCGCGATGAGACGGTCACCGTCTCCGTCAAAGGCAAATCCCACATCGGCGCCGGATTTCACCACTTTTTCAGCAAGGGCCTCCGTGTGCTGGGAACCGCAGTCGGCGTTGATGTTCCGGCCGTCGGGTTTGTCGAAGATGGAGATTACCTCAGCGCCCAGTTCAAAAAACGTGTCCGGTCCGACCCGATAGGTTGCCCCGTTCGCGCAGTCGAGAACCACTTTGACGCCTTCCAGCGTACATTCCTTCGGGAAGGTGCTCTTGAGAAAAACGATATAGCGGTCCCGGGCGCCGTCAATCCGGTATACCTTGCCCAGCTTGTCCGGCGACGGATGGAGCTTGCCCATGCTGTTCGCAAAAATCAGTTCTTCGATCTCCCGCTCCTTTTCATCGGGAAGCTTGTAGCCTTCAGCAGAAAAAATTTTGATTCCATTATCCTGAAACGGATTATGGGAAGCGGAGATGACGATGCCCGCGTCAACGCGCATGCTGATGGTCAGAAAGGCAATGCCCGGCGTCGGCATGGGCCCCACCTGTATGGCGTCAACCCCCATGGAACAGATTCCTGAAACGAGGGCGCTCTCTATCATGTACCCCGAAATCCGGGTATCTTTGCCGACGATTATTCTCGGCTGGTGTCCCTTTTTTTTGAAAACGTGGGCCGTTGCCTTGCCGATTTCCATGGCCATGTTCGCCGTCATGGGATACTCGTTGGCAACACCCCGTATCCCGTCGGTTCCGAAGAGCTTTCCCATTCACGGTTCTCCTTGAAAGCACCGCCTGTGAATAATGACGGCATCGTAAAAAGCTCCCTGGGGCACAGCGCGCACATCCGGAGGAATGAGGCGTACTGTGAGGCACGCCGCAGTGACGAAGACCGGAGCACAATCAAGCCTCCGGTACATGTATTACGAAGCCGTCAACCGTAACGAAGGCTTTTTATATTATTCAAGACGCTTTATCAATACTTTTGTTGGCCGCTTCGACCGTTCCGCCGGGTTTCCCTCTCGGGAAGACCGCTGCGTACCTGTCTTCCCGCTGTGTAACGGCGTACGCACCCGGAACGCACCCGCCTTCGGCGACACAACAGGGAATGGTATCGGCAACGGCTCGTATTTACGGCTTCTTCACGAAAAGTCCGTAACGCCTGCCATCCTGGCACGAATGGTGCGTGGTTATCTATGGAGAACACAACGGGAGGAAAGAGAGGCGCGCCATGAACGACAGACCACGGGCAATCGTCTTCCCGGGCCAGGGCTGCCAGAGGCCGGGCATGGGAAAGGATTTCTATGACGAAAGCGCCGTCGCCAGAGACGTCTACCGGGAAGCGTCGGAGGCACTGGGCTACGATGTGGCGGCTCTATGCTTCGGGGAAGATCACCGGCTGAACCTGTCCGAATACTCACAGCCATGCATTCTGACGACGGAAATCGCCATGCACAGGGTTGTCGTGGAGCGATGGGACCCTCATACGGTCTGCTTTGGCGGCCACAGCCTGGGCGAATACACGGCCCTCGTCGCCGCGGGCGTCATCCCCTTCGCCGACGCCCTCCGGCTGGTGCAGGCCCGCGGAAAACTCATGCAGCAGGCGGCTCCCCCGGGTATGGGCGGAATGGCGGCCCTTATAGCCGAAGATCTCTCCCCGGAAGAGCTGGAACCCATGCTGAACGGTCTTCCCGTGGATATCGCCAACATAAATTCAACGATGCAGGTGGTCATCAGCGGTGAAACCAGGGGTCTCGACGAAGCTGAAAGCCGCATCGACAGGGCCTGGCGTTTCCGGCCTTATTTCCGCTATGTCCAGCTTTTCGTGAGTGCCCCCTTTCACAGCCGCTTCATGAATGCTATCAAGAGACCCTTTCGCGAGGTGCTGGAAGGAATCAGGAATACTCTCGACCCCTCGGCGGCGAACCGTGTTACCTGCAATTACACCGGAACATTCCACGACCCCGATCACGATAGCATCATTGAACGGCTCGTGGCACAGCTTTCCGGCGCCGTCCGGTGGACCGACAACATGGCCGCCATAGCCTCCCGGGCGGGAGATATCCTGGAAATCGGTCCCGGCAGGCCGTTGAGAGAATTTTTCAAGACCGTCAATATCGCCTGCAGATCCATCACCACCGTGAACGCCGCCGAGCGGGTCTTCGCCGGAGCCGACGAACCATCCTGACAGTACACCAGCAAAGGAAAGCCCCCTATGGATTTTAACCTCTCCGACGACCAGCGCCGCTATGTTGAAACGGTGCAAAAGTTTGTAAAGCAGGACGTGCTGCCCCGGATCATGGAATTGGACAGGGGAAGGGATTTCCCCGTCGACCTGGTTCGAAAGGCCTGGGAGCTGGGGTTTCTCAACCTCTCCATGCCGGCGGCCATCCGAGGGTATGACCTGGATCTTCTGTCCACGGCCCTCATCATCAGGGAACTCTCCTACGGTGACACGGGCCTGTCCACCTCGGCCATGTGCAACGATCTTGCCAATGTGGTTATCGCCATGCACGGGACAGAGGAACAACAAGAGTCCTTCCTCCGTCCCTTTGCCGAAGGACCGGCCCTGGCGTCCTTCTGTCTCACCGAACCGGGAGCGGGTTCGGACAACAGCGCCATGACAACATTCATACGGAAGGGGAACGACGGACGGTATGTGCTGAACGGTGAAAAATGCTTCATCACCAACGCGTCGGTGGCAACGCAGTTCACGGTATTCTGCAAGGTGGGAAAGCCCGACGGCATGATAATCGCCTGCCTGGTGATTCCCCACGACGCGGTGACGGGGGGCGAGATGACAGCCCTGCCCCGAGGAGGCCGGACGATACGGATGCCCGAAGGAGGGACCATAACTACCGGAAAACCGGAAGAAAAACTGGGTCAGCACCTGTCCAACACGGCAACTGTTACCTTTGAAGACCTGGTGATCCCTGAGAACTGGATCATAGGAAACCGGAGGCTCGGATTTCATTACGCCGTGGATGTACTTGACTTTGCCCGTCCCATGGTGGCCGCCATCGGACTGGGTCTCGCCAGAAGGGCCTTTGACGTGACACTGGCCTATACACGGAACCGGTTTCAGTTCGGCCGGAGGATCTGCGATCTTCCCGTGGCCCGGAACACCCTGGTTACCATGTGGAAAAAAATCGAGCTCGCCGAGGCCGTTCTCATGAAAGCCGCCTGGAAAGTCCGGGAGTCCGCGCCGGACCGGGGAATTTTTTCCTCCCTGGCCAAGAACACGGCCGCCGAGGCGGCAATTTTCTGCAGTTCCGAGGGGCTTCACCTTCACGGCGGTTACGGATTCATGGCGGAATACGAAATATCGAAGCTCGTCCGGGATGCACACATCATCGATATCTACGAGGGAACCCGGGAAGTGCAGGACATGATCATCGGACGGGAGATTGTCTGATCATGGTCTATATTCACGGCATCGGTCATTTTCATCCGGAGAACGTCATCACCAACCAGTTTCTCGCTGATCTCGATATAGGGTGCAGCGAGGAATGGATCATGGAACGGTTGGGTATCAGGGAACGGCGAACCATTCTCGATCTCGACTACATTCGAACCACGAAAAACAGGGATCTGAGACAGTGCGGGGAAGCCAGTGTCCATAGCCACGGCGAACTCGGCGCCCTGGCGGCGGACATGGCCATCGAACGGGCAGGCATCGGCGTCGAGGACATCGGGTTCGTGGTGTGCGGGTCCTCCGCCCCGGGGCACCTGTCCCCGGCTGAAGCGTCCTGTGTCGCTGCGGAACTGGGCCTCTCCGTTCCCTGCCTGGACTTGAATTCCTCCTGCAGCAGCTTCGGAGCCCAGATGTTCATGCTCAGCTCCATGAATCGTGACGCCCTCCCCCCCTTTGTTCTGGTGGTGAATCCCGAGACGATAACCCAGATGCTTGATTATTCCGATCGCCGGTCGGTTCCCATATTCGGTGACTGCGGTACCGCAGCCGTCGTCTCCCTTACTGAACCCTCGCGGCTCAGGATCGAAAACTGCCGGATGAACTCGAACCCGCACGGATGGGACAAGGTTGTCATCCCCCGAATGAGCCACTTTTCCCAGGACGGCAACGCCGTGCAGGGATTTGCCATACGTAAGGCGACGGAAGGGCTGCGACGCCTCCAGGCTGAATATGCCGACGTTCCCCTGGACCGCTTCAAATTTATCGGACACCAGGCAAACCTGGGCATGCTCAAAACAGTCATCGAGCGGGCCGGCGTGGACGAGTCGAATCACTGGTTCAACGTGATTGATTACGGAAACGCGGGATGCGCCTCGGCCCCGTCTGTGTTGAGCCAGAACTGGGACCGGCTGGAACCGGGAGATCACATCGCGGTGGTTCTCGTCGGCTCCGGCCTTACCTGGGCTTCCATGATGGTAACGTGCGACGCAGACCACGATCAGCGGGGCCTGGATACGCTATGACCTATAGTGAATTTAAAAATAAAGAGAGTTTCTCGCTGGAAGACCTGGTCGCCTTTTCATACGGCCGCCTCGTGGACGATCCACCGGAGCACTTCGACGCCCGCCTGCCCGCTCCTCCATTCCTGATGATGGACCGGGTCACGGCCCTCACCACCCGTGGAAAGCGGGGATCGGTCATCGCCGAGCAGGATCTGCGGATGGACGACTGGTACTTTCAGTGCCACATGCCCGGTGATCCCGTTATGCCCGGATGTCTGTATCTGGACGGGATCTGGCAGCTTCTCGGCCTGTACTGCATATGGCGCGGAGGACTGGGATCAGGGCGGGCTCTGGGCTGCGACGAGGTTTCCTTCAGCGGCCAGGTCCGGCCCTTTAACCGGATGCTTCGCTATGTCATCGATGTTCGCCGTTTTTCCAACCTGGCAGATTCAGGAACGAGCATCGTCATTGCCGACGGGAGTGTTGAAGTCGACGGCGAAACTATAATGACCGTCCTCGGAGCGCGCACGGGACTCTTCAGGAACATCGCCTACCGTGACTACCCCCGGCGCTCCAGGCACTCGCGGGGCGGAACCATGCAGGCCCGCTCATGAACCGTCCCCCGCCGGACACGACAGGAGGAAAACCCATGGGAGCACAAGAAAAACCCGTTGCCATCGTCACCGGCGGAGGAGGAAGCATCGGTGCCGCCTGTTGCCGGGCCCTCGCGGCGCGGGGGTTCCGGGTGGGCATCCACTACCGGTCCAGCGAGGAGGCGGCACGGCGGGTTCTCAAGGACATTCAGGACGGCTTCCTTCTCCGGGCGGAACTGTCCGATCCGGACCAGGTTGATGCCATGGTCAAGACTATCAAGGCGGAAGCGGGCGACGTGAGTGTCCTGGTGAACAACGCGGGATTCTCCCTGAACCGGGATATACATTCCATGAAGCTCGACGAGTTCGACCGGCAGCGAAGCGTGACCCGGGGAACCTGGTATCTCACGAAGCGTATTCTCCGCCTTTTCATGCTCAGGAAGGGAAGCGGACGCATCATCACTGTTTCCAGCGTTGTCGGCCATACGGGAAACGCGGGCCAGATCCCCTACACGATGGAAAAGGCGGCCCTGGACGCCTTCACCAAATCTCTGGCGAAGGAACTCCGGGGACGCGACATCCTGGTCAACTCCGTAGCTCCCGGCTTCATCGCCACGGCGATGACCGAGGAACTCCCGCCGGACGTGCGGTCGTCCATTCTTGCCGATGTTCCCCTGGGCAGAATGGGGACCGCCGATGAGGTGGCCGATGTGGTTGCCTTTCTGGCCCTGCGGGGAACCTACATCACGGGATCGGTCATTCACGTAAACGGGGGACTCTATGGCTGACAGGATCATCCGTCCGGAGGAGGTTCTCGAGCTGGTGCCTCAGCAAGCGCCCTTCCGTTTTATCGACCGGATTGAACGGATAGACGATGACCACATTACAGGAACCTACCGGTTCCGTGAGGACGAGTATTTTTACCGGGGTCATTTCCCCGGGCGCCCCGTTACCCCGGGGGTCATTCTCCTCGAAACCATGGCACAGACCGGCGTGGTCGCCCTCGGCATCTATCTGCATCTCCGACGGGGCCGTTCGTCCAATGACATACGGCGCATGGGAACGCTTTTTTCCACAGCCGACACGATTGAGTTCAACTCCATGGTCCTCCCGGGCGACAGGGTGATTGTTCGGGGAACAAAAGTCTACCTTCGTCGGGAAATCCTGAAAACGCACATCACAATGGAAAAAGAAAACGGCCGGCTCGTGTGTTCAGGAACACTGGCCGGAATGGGAGTACTCTTCGATGACTAAAAAACGAGTCGTCGTCACGGGAATCGGCGTAGTAGCGCCCAATGCCGCAGGAGTGGAGGAGTTTCGGGCCGCCCTTCTGGAAGGACGCTCCGGTATCCGGTACATACCGAAGCTGGCGGAACTGAACTTCGGCTGCAGGATAGGCGGCATACCGCAGAACTTTACCAAGATACGGGCGGCATACTTTGAGAAGGAAAAGCTCCTGTCCATCAATGACAATATCGGCTACTCCTCCGTGGCCGCCGTCGACGCCTGGAGGGACGCCGGGTTCGGCCTTCCCGACGACAACGGCAGGGTGGACTGGGATACAGGCGCCATCTTGGGCTGCGGCATCGGCGGTATGGACACCATCGCGGAGCAGGTGGTCCCCATGGTGAATCAGGGCAAGGTCCGCCGAATGGGAAGCCGCATCGTCGAACAGGTGATGAACAGCGGCACCAGCGCCCGCGTCGGTGGTCTCCTCGCCCTGGGCAACAAGGTTACTTCGAACTCGTCGGCATGCAGCACATCATCGGAAGCGGTCGTGGAAGGCCTGCTCAGGATTCGGTCCGGGGCGGCGAAACGGATGCTTGTCGGAGGCTCCGAGGGCGCTTCACCCTATATCTGGGCCGGTTTCGACGCCATGCGCGTCATCGCCCGGAAATTTAATGACCACCCCGAAGAGGGGTCCCGGCCTATGAGCGCCTCCGCCAACGGCTTCGTTCCCGGCGCCGGTGCAGGCGTCCTTGTCCTGGAAGACCTGGAAACAGCTCTCGCACGGGGGGCGCGGATTTACTGTGAAGTGATCGGTGGAACCGTCAACTGCGGCGGCCAGAGAAACGGCGGCAGCATGACGGCACCCAACCCTGAAGGCGTCATCCGCTGCGTGCGGCAGGCCATCGCCGACGCCGGAATCGATGCCGGTGAAATAGACGCCATCAACGGCCATCTGACGGCTACCTTCGCCGATCCTTCAGAACTCAGAAACTGGTCCGAGGCCCTCAATCGGGGACCGGAACGGTTCCCCTTCGTCAACGCCACAAAATCTATGGTGGGCCACTGCCTGGGCGCCGCCGGGGGCATTGAATGCGCCGCCGTCGCCCTTCAACTGGATGGCGGATTTCTTCATCCGTCCCTGAACTGTGAGGATGTTCACCCGGAACTGGAGCCCTACACCCACAGGATCGTCCGGAAAACCATGAACTTCCCCGATCTGAAAATTATCGCCAAGTCCAGCTTCGGCTTCGGCGATGTAAACAGTTGCATCCTGTTCAAAGCCTGGAGTCACTGAACCCGGCCGAGACGCAGCAGGATGCCGGAATCAAATCACCGCACGGAGGAACTGCACATGGATCACGCACGGATATTCAGCGAAATGGTAGCAATTCTCAGACCCTATGTAAAAAACGAGGCGGCTCTCGAGAGTGTGACTGAAGAAACCCACATTCTCGATGATCTGAAAGTCAACTCGGCCCGGCTCGTGGATATCATCATCAAGTGCGAAGACACCTTCGGCATAGAAATCGATGACGACGACGCCGACACCATACGGACCATCGGGGACGCCATCAAGGTGATCACCTCGAGACTCCCCTGATCCGGTGAGACCTTTATTAAAAAACTATCGATTGTGTCATTTCGACCTCTCACCTGTCACTTCGAACGTTCCCCTGTCACTTCGAACGCATGTGAGAAGTCTCAAAGATCCCTCGCTTTGCTCGGGACATGGATGTCTCGTCGCGATGCTCCTCGAAATGACAAAATGAAAGGTCTCCCGGTGAACCTGAACATCCCCTCGCGGTCTCCTTCCGATACAAGACTGCGTACCGGTCCGGGAAACAATAAGGGAATACCGGCGATGACAACGAGCACGATCAGACACAACACCCGTTCCCTGAGGCTTCAGTACGCTCTGGGACGCATGGCGGTGTTTCTCCTGGCACCCCTCGCCATTCTCGTGGTGAGGTACCTGGGCTACAGGATAGACAATCTCGGGGACTTGCGGAAATCTGTCAAAAGGGCCATGAACGAACACCGGGGCGGGTGGATTATCTGCGCCAACCACCTCACCATGATTGATTCAGTAATTGTCGCCTGGGCGCTCATGCCTCTGACCGGCTACATGATCCGCTTCCGGCATATGCCCTGGAACCTCCCTGAACGTGAGAACTTCCAGAAAAATCTTGTCCTCGCCCTGCTCTGTTACCTGACCAAGTGCATTCCCATTCACCGGGGCGGGGACCGGGATGAATTGAAACGCACCATGGAAACCTGCACCGGTCTGCTCGATGGCGGAGCAACCCTGCTTATTTTCCCCGAAGGAGGCCGCTCCCGCAGGGGTCTCGTAAACAGGCAAGCCCCGTCCTATGGTGTGGGACGCCTGGTCCGGAATAGTGCATCGACCCGTGTCCTCTGTGTCTACATACGGGGACTGGGCCAGAAAAGCTTCAGCTCCATTCCACGGTCCGGGGAAGTATTTATCGGCATGGCCGAACCCTTTCAGCCCCGTTCCGGCGAGCGTGGTCTCAGGGGACAGCGTGAAACCGCCCGTCAGATCGTGGAACAGCTCGCGCTCATGGAAGAGGACTGGTTACGGGAGGCATCGAAACGGGAGACCTGGCCCGCTGAACTGCTGTGCCGGGGGGAGGATGAATCGTGACACCGTCGCCGCTGCCGCCCTCCTCCTTCCTCGTGGGCAATGACATCGTCGATCTTAACGCACCCCACGCCGGCCACAGGCACCACGATGCGCGATTCATGAAACGGGTTTTCACGGATGAAGAAGCCCGGCGCATCTCCGCCTCCGCAGACCCCCACCGGCACCTGTGGTCTCTCTGGGCCGCCAAAGAGACCGCCTACAAGATCATGGTCAAAGTCATCCCGGACATACCGGCATGGCCCGGCCGCTACGAAACATTTCTTGCCGGGCCGATGTCGGAGCCGGGTTTTCTTGAGGGGGTGGTACGATCCCTCCGGGGATCCGTTGTAGTACGCGTTTATTCCGGGGACGGCCATGTCCATTGCATCGGGACATCGGGAAGAAAAGAATCTCTCGATGAAATCCTTCACGGGACAGGCCAGGTGCTGAGCGGTCGCGGGGGCACCGCCGCGGCGTCGGCGACGGCACGACGCCTCATTATCGAGGAACTGTCACACGAGTCCGGGATATCCTCCCGCAGGATGTGTATTGTTCGCCCCGGGGGAAGCAGGGGGCTGCTTCACCCGCTGCTGCTCATAGACGGGAAACCTTCAGCTGTCGACATCAGCATCAGCCACGACGGACTGTTTACCGCATATGCCCGGGCCGGAAGGGGCGAGGGACGCTAAAGGTCGGCAGTCACCGCCGCGAGAACCCGTATCAGGTCCTCCCCCAGTTCCTTCACCTGGTGCTTGGACAGCAGGCCCGATGAGGCCAGGGCCTCCAGGGAGCAGGGCCCCGTCCCGGCAAGAGTTACAAGATCCTGGTCGGACATGATCATGAAGCGGGCCCTGTTCGTTTTCCGCGCCCATTCAAAACGCCAGTGATAGAGGGCCTTGAGCCGCTCTCGCCCCGCCTTGTCGAGCATCTCAAAACCCCTTATCCGCTCGTGACCCCGCGGCGAAAGCTCCTTTTCCCGCCACCGTCCGGCGGCTAAATCCCTGAACGCGTTCAGGGCGTCAGCTTCCAGGCCCCGCTGTCGAAGTTTCATTCTCATGGCCTCGTAGAGGGGAATCAGACAGGCCGCGTCACAGGCGGCATAGGCAAGCTGTTTTTCCTGCAGAGGGCGGATGTCCCACCGCGACCGTTGTACCTTTTTCTCCTTCTTCACTTCCAGGCCCAGGTATTCCTTAAGCACGCCGGGGAGAGAAAGGGCTGTTCCTCCCAGGAGTATCGCCGCCCGGTGGGTATCGAATATGGAGTTGAAGACAAATCCGTAATCCCGGTGAAGAAATCGCGTGTCGTTGTCGCCCGCGTGCAGTACCTTAAGTATCTCCGGATCTTGAAAGAGACGTCCGAGGAATGAAAAATCTCCGGTTCCCTGAGGATCAAAAAGGTACACCATGGTACCGGTGCTCACCTGAAGAAGGCAGAGTTTTTCCCGAAAATACCGAAACGAGTCGTATTCCGTATCGACGCCGATTACGGAAACGCATCCGATCTCCTCGCGGGCCTTCTCGCAGGACCACGGTTCATCAACGAGTGTCCATGGGAGACACGTCATTTCAGGTGCTCCTTCTGCCGGCCAGCAGGCGTGTCCCGTAACTGCCCGCAAAGAGAAGAGCGGCCGAAAACGGTAGTGAAAACAGGAGGAATTCTCCACTCCCGGAAAGCTTCATGACGGCCCCGACGAAACCTCCTCCCACGATGGCAATGATCGCGCCCCCCGCGTTGAGGCCCAGTTTCTCCCGATAAAATCCAAGAACGACGGGAACGACCAGGCCTGCGGAATATACGGTATAGGCCAGGAGGAGCGACGCTATGACGCCTCCCATTTTCAGGCCGATGAAGAGGGCTGAGAGGCCCACGACCACGACACAGATTCTGGTGAGGATCAGCATCGTTCCTTCTCCCAGCTTCCGGCCACACAGTCCCCCGATGATGTCGGAGGTGATAATGGTTCCCGCCGTCAGAAGGCAGGTGTCGGCAGACGACATAATGGCGGCGAGGAGGGCCGCCATGATCAGACCGTTTAATCCTGCGGGAACAACGGCCATGATCAAAGCGGGCAGAGCGCTCTCCGAAGCAATGTCAGGCAGGTGTATCCGGGCGACCATGCCGATGAGAACCACCGTGAAGGCGATGAACACGAGCCCCAGGGCGGCCATGAACAGGGCCCTTCGGGCCGTTGCCGCGTTTCTCGCCGACAGAATTCTCGAGTAGATGTCGGGACCCACCAGATAAGCAGTTCCCACGAAGAGCAGAAAGGTGAGCAGATCCTTCCATCCGAATTCGGCGGAGAGGGGAAAGGAAAGAAACTCCCGCGGCAGGGATGTGACGAAAGATGTCCATCCCCCCACGGACGATATGCCCAGCCAGAGGCACAGAGCCAGTCCTACAGCGATGATGACCGCCTGCACCGAGTCGGTCAGCAGTATGGAATATTGCCCCCCGAGGGCGGTATATAGAATGAAAACGAGCGCCGCCAGGATTGTGAGCGCCTGAACCTGTCCGGGCCAGAGAACCGACATGATCTTGCCCGCCGCAATTATCTGGGCTGCAATAATGCCCAGCCAGGCAATGACGATTAACAGTGAAGCGGCCGTCCGCGCCGCTTTCCCCCCGTACTGGCGCTCGAGAATCTCGGGCAACGTGAAGGCTTTCGTCTTTCGGACGTGCTTCGCGAGGAATATCGCCAGAAAGGTGAGGCCCAGGACACCGACGAGAAGCCACCAGGCACCCACCAACCCCCGGGAAAAACCGAGCCCCGCAAGGCCTACCGTGCTCGATCCTCCAACGATGGTGGCGAGAAGTGACCCCGTCACCATGAAGACACTCGCCCGCCGGTCCGCCACGGTGAAGCTCGCCATGGTTCGTATTTTTTTCATGCTGACCAGACCCATCAGCAGCATGGCCGCGAAAAAAAGACCAACGATGAAAGCGTTCATGGGTTTCTTCCTTGCCGGGTCGGCATCCTCGCGCCCCGTGCCTTCACCGGTCCTGCCGGAGAAGCCGTCCCTTCAGACAGTAGAATAATGACCGATGCAGGCGGGGAAGCAGCCACCGCAGGTAATCACCATAGAGTCCCTTCAGCTCCGGAGCCTCGAGCAGCTTGCGATACAGTTCCCGGTCGCGCGACAGCAGTTCAAAAAAAAACGAGGGAAACCGGTATACCGTTTGTGCCATCCTGCGGGCGCTCGCAAAATTCCGGGCGAATTCTCTGCGGCACCGTTCTTCGTACTGGTCAAGGCCGAACCGTTCCGACAGGCCGGCGCCTCTCAGGCGGTCAGCGACGGCGTCGCCCGCCATCCGGCCGGAGATGATCGCGTATGAAATCCCCTCTCCCGTCAGAGGATCGATGAATCCCGCCGCATCCCCTGTGGCGAGGATCCTTGCCGTTGCAGGCACTCCTCCGGAGTCTCCCGTCGGCATGAGATGTCCCCTGAACCGTGTATCTTCCGGGAACCCTGCTCTCATTATAAATTGCTTCATCAGGCTCCTGGGGTCACGCAGGAAGGGGGCAAATCCCCAGAGGCCCACAGAAAAATACCCGTCATGGGGGAAAACCCAGCAGTACCCCATGCGGAACAGGTCGGCGTGAATCTCAAGAAGTCCCGGAAGCCGTTCATCGATTACCCGGTTCGGCGCTTCCACCTCGGCCACCATCGACAGGGCCACGTCCCGTCTGTCTCTCCGGCGCCCGAATAGGTTTTTCAGAGAACCCCGGGCACCTTCACCAACGATGACATAGCGGGCATCATAGGTCGACAGGCGGGTTCTGACACGGACGAAATCATCCCGCTCTTCCAAGCCAAGGACCTTTTCCCCCGTATGTACCAGGGTCCCGGCTTCGCGGGCCTTTTCCAGCAGGTAATGGTCGAAACGGCTCCTGGTCACGGTGATGGCGATGGGGTCATCACAGCGTTCTTCGATGGCCCTTCCCCTGAAACACAGGCGAAGCCCGAAGATATCCTTCTCCCGCAGGCCCTCGGGCAGCGAGAAGTCAAGAGACGAGAAGGCCCGCCTGGAAAGTGCCCCCGCACAGGGCTTGTAACGGGGGAACTCCTCTTTTTCAACAAGAAGGGTCTTCAGTCCCCGCCGGGCCGCTTTCCGTCCCGCCGACGCCCCCGCCGGACCGGCTCCCACGACTACACAATCAAACACAGGGCGATTCCTCCGATGCAGCCCCCGATCACTGGTGGGTTGAACATGTTTTCCCGGGGGCCTTGCCGGGATTGTCTATCCCCGGGGGCCTTTATTGTCAACCTAAAAAATAAAATGGTTGACAATAGGACCCGCGGGCCGCCACAGCGGTGTGCCATCATCGAAGAACCCCGGCTTTCGGGCCGGGGTTCTTTCTTGTTCGTGCCTGTCGGGCCGCGCGATCCTGCTTTGCCGGGACACTTCCACCCCCAGTCATGAAACCGGACGCCTCCGACGCGAAAGACACCGCCGCATCTTTCACGCCATAGTCGCCTCATGTCCGGCGCAGCGGAATCGCTTTTACAACGGCATCCCGGAGTTCCTTACACCCGGGTTTCCCGGTCACCTGGTTTCCGAGGACCCGGCCAGAGCCGCCGGTATGTAAAACCTCGTGACGTAGTCTTGCACCATACGGTCCGCGTTAAATCGCCAGCCGAGAGTCCACATGGCATTTTTCGTCCGGCTGATCCATGCGTGGGGGATACCGTCGACACCCTGGTCGTAGTACAGGGGGATAACCTCTTTCTCGAGTGTTTCGAAAAGATACTCGGCGTCCCGTTCATACTGCACTTCCGGGTTATCGTGCATGCCCCCGTGGCCTATGGCAAAGCCGTTGGAACCATCGTAGGCCTCATTCCACCATCCGTCGAGCACTGAGAGATTCAACACCCCGTTGAGAACCACCTTCTGTCCGCTGGTACCGCAGGCCTCCAGCGGCCGACGGGGCGTGTTCAGCCATACGTCGACTCCCTGGACCAGGTGCCGTGCCACGTTGTAATCGTAATCCTCTACAAAAACAATCCTCCGGCTGAGCCTTTCATCACGACAGCTTCGGGCTATGTGTTGGAGGACTTTTTTCCCCTCCTCATCGCGGGGATGGGCCTTTCCGGAGGAGATGATCTGTATGGGTCGCTTGGTGTCCCGCATCACCCTGAGCAGCCGCTCGAATCGGGACAGCAGAAGGCCTCCCCGTTTGTATGCCGCGAGCCTTCGGGCAACTCCGATAGTAAGGATTGTGGGATCGAGGATTCCATCGATCGCCTCGATGGTGGCCCGGTCATCCAGTCGCTCCGCCTGGGCAAGCAGGCGCCGCCGCACAAACAGGATAAGCCGCGTTTTGAGTGTCTGGTGGATCTCCCACAGTTCGCCGTCATCTATTTTAACGATTTCCTCCCAGAGCTCCGGCCGGCACATCCGGGTCGCCCAATCCGCGCCGAGGCGGGTATTGAAAAGATGGCACATCTGCGGCGAAAGCCAGGACAGGACGTGAACTCCATTGGTAATGTGGCCTATGGGAATGTCGTCCTCGGGCCGATCAGGCCAGAGTCCGCGCCACATTTTACGGCTCACGGTACCGTGAATGGCGGAAACACCGTTTGCCCGCCGGCAGCTCTTGAGGGCAAGGACGGTCATGCAGAAGAACTCCGATTCATCCTTCGGATTGACACGCCCCAGGGCCATCAAATCATGGTGAGTCAAACCCAGATCCTTCCGCAGGGTGCCCAGATGTTCTTCGATCAGCTCCGGCGGAAAACGGTCATGCCCGGCAGAGACAGGCGTATGGGTCGTAAAAACGGTGGTCAGGGCAACCCGGCGGTGGGCCCGCTGAAATGAGATGCGGTCGTAGTGCATGACACGGCGGGATTCTTCCAGGATAGCGAAGGCGCTGTGCCCCTCGTTCAAGTGCAGTACCCCGGCATGAATGCCCAGTTCCCGGAGGACACGGGCACCGCCTATGCCCAGCACCAGTTCCTGCCTGATGCGAACCCGATTGTCGCCACCATAGAGGCGGGACGTGAGGTTCCGATCCTCCTCCGAGTTTTCCTCCAGGTTGGAATCCAGGAGCAGGAGTTGAACTCTACCCACCTGAACCTTCCAGACCCGGGCATGGAGCGTGCCGCTCCCGGTTTCGATTCTGACGGTGAGAGGCAGCCCCTCACCGTTGAGGACCGCCTGCAGGGGTTTTATGCCGACGTCAAGGTTCGTGTAGTCTTCTTCCTGCCATCCGTCGGCGTTGAGACGTTGCGTGAAGTACCCCTGATTGTAGAGCAGTCCGATCCCGATGAGAGGGACTCCCAGGTCCGAGGCGCTCTTCAGATGATCACCGGCCAGAATGCCCATCCCCCCGGAATAGATGGGCAGTGATTCGTGGAGACCGAATTCCGCGGAAAAGTATACCACCGGGCGGCTGTTCAGGTTCCCGCAGTTTAATGAACCCCAGGTCCGTTCCTGTTCCATGTATTCTTTGAGCCGCCTGAAGGCGTAATTAATCCGGCTTTGCATCGCCAGGGCGGAGACTCGTTTCTCAAGCTGCTCCGGCGTTGTCTGCTTCAGGAAGGCAATGGGGTTGTGGCCGGTTTTCCGCCAGAGTTCGTGATCAATATCTATAAAAAGACTGATGAGTTCCGGATGCCAGGTCCACCAGAGATTCATGGCGATGGCGCGAAGCCGTTCATAAAGCAGGAATTTTTCATCGGTCATGACGCACCTCCTCGTGGATTGGCCAGGTTTCTGAAAACCCGGCCGTCGGGTGCGTGTTCCTGGATCTCATCTCCCTCCAGGACAACCCGGGTCAGCATAGGTGAGACAGTCTTGTTCCGTGCCGATGCAACGGCATGGTCGACAGATTCAAAGCCGCACAACTCTTCCAGCATTACAATGGTAGGAACCACCATGTGCATCCTGCCCGAGAGGTATCCTTCCAGAGCGGACCGCGGCCGTATCCACAGATGGTGGGTCACTTCATCCCCGTCGTGACGGGCCTCCTGCCCCGGCGGCAGGACGGTTACGAAGAATCGCGTGTCATAACGGATCGGGTAAAATTCGGGCGTTATCCAGTGAGAAAAAAAACAGAGCCGGTCAAGGGCAAGGGTGAGGTCCTCCTTGTCGAGGATTTCCCGCAGGGTGGTACGATCGTGTCGAAGATCGTCACGATACACCCGGAACCGTTCCCTGATTTCAGGTGTATCGAAGGCCACCAGCCCCGTCCCGCCCCGGGGCGAAGCAAGCATGAGCCCCGCTTCTTCGAAGGTTTCCCTGAGCGCCGCAATCCAGATGCCGCGGGCCCGGGCGTCATCCTTCGGGCCTTCAATAACACGGTTGAGTTCCTCCCTGTCAACGGCACTGACAAGTCGCGTCATGTGGTCCTCGCGGTCCTCGTCGTCGACGCGCCCGCCGGGAAAGACATAGGAACCGGGCACGAAGGAACTCCGGGAACTCCTGAGAACCATCAGAACTTCCATGTCGCCTCCGGCGCCGGCGCGCAGGAGAATGAGCGTCGATGCGTCTTGTGCTGGAACAGTCATGGGCATTTTCTATCGTTTTTACGGAATGGGGGTCAAGACAATTATGAGGGCCTCTCCAGAACCGCCACAGTCTCCACGTGCATCGTCCGGGGAAACATGTCCAGAGGCTGCAGGTCCTTCAGAACGAACCCATGGTCCGCAAAACGCCGCGCGTCCCGCGCCTGTGTGGCGGGATCACATGAAACATAGACAACCCGGGACGGGCCGAGCGCGGCGATGCCGTCGATGCTCCGGGGCGTGGCTCCCGTCCTGGGAGGGTCGAGGATAACCGTGCCGACCGGAGGCAGTTTCTTCAAAACTTTCTCGAGGGGACTCCGAAAAAACCTGGTACGGGAAAAACCGTGGAATTCCATGTTCCTCTCGGCGCATCGAAGCGATTCGCCGTCTACGTCGATACCGATAACCGCCTGGTCCCTTCGGGCGGCAAAAAGCGCGAAAAGACCGGACCCGCAACAACAGTCCAGGATGGTTTCCTCCCGAGATTCCCGGCACGCTTCTCCCACGAGCGTTGCCAGCCGTTCCACCAGCAGCGCGTTGGCCTGGAAAAACCCCCGGAACGGAACGATCATTTCCCGGTGGCCGACCCGCCGCGTTACATCTCCCTCCGCCTCCCAGGAGCGGTTTGACCAGAATACCATACGTGCCGGCGCCTGCTGCATGAGAGTCCGGTTTTGTCGGACACGCCTGTATTCCTCGTTTATGGAATCATCGAGTATGGCACAACGATCAACGGCGACGAGGGTTCTTCCATCAACTCCCATGAATCCGGCTGTCCGGACGCCGGAGGCGTCCCGGGCCCTGTGAAACTCCGCTTTCTGGCGATATCCGTACAGGGCGGGGGACGGTATGATCGGTTTGATCGGGGGCTGTGGAAACTTCCCGATCCTTTCGAAGGCATCCTGCACCTGACGCTCTTTGAGAGCGAGCTCATGGTCTCCCGTGACATGCTGATAGCGACAGCCCCCGCAGACACTGTACCATTCGCAGGATGGATCGATACGGAAGGAGGAAGGAACCAGGATTTTCCGTAGTTCAGCCGCGCAGTAGGACCGCTTCACCCGGACGACCTCGGCTTCAACCACATCGCCGTCAACGGTGAAGGGAACAAATACCACCATCCCGTCGACCCGGGCGATCCCGTTGCCTCCAAAGGCCACGCCCTCTATCTCCAGCGTTATCCTGTCTCCGACATTCAAAGGGGAGCTCATGAATTGATCCGTTTCCGTAATACAAGAATAGTGACGGCTTTGTAAAAGCTCCTTGAGGCACGGCACGCACATCCCGGGGAATGAAGCCTACTTTCGGGTACGCAGCAGTGGCGGAGGGAAGAGCGCGATCGGGCGTCCGGCTATGGTGCCGGAGCCATACCATCAGTGACTCTTACGAAGCCGTCGCTGTCGCAACGTATATTTATACAGGGCTCATCACGCCGAAACAAGGAAAAAGAAGCCGACACCGACGGGTCATTTCTCTTTACAAGGCTATGAAATACTGATAGCTTCGCGCAAGCAGGCAATGAGGATTTCATGACATCAGAGAATGTAACCCGCCGAACCCTCGAGGGGAAAGAAATCATAATCATCGGGACGGCCCACGTGTCCCAGGAAAGCGCGGACCTTGCAGGCAGGGTGATCGAGGAAGAACGCCCTGACACGGTCTGTGTTGAACTCTGCCAATCCCGCTATGAAGCGATCCGGCAGAAAGACACGTGGGAATCAACGGACATCGTACACATTATCAAAAAAAAACAAACGTCTCTTCTGCTCTCCCAGTTGCTGATGGCCTCGGTTCAGAAAAAACTTGCCGATAAATTCGGTATCAAGCCCGGGGAAGAAATGCTCCGGGCCATAGAAAAAGCGGAGGCGACAGGAGCGTCCCTGGTTCTTGCCGACCGCGACATCAAGACAACCCTGACCAGAACCTGGAGAAAAATCAACATCTTCAGCAAACTCAAAATCATCCTCGAAATGGTGCTGTCCTTGGTTTTCGACCCCTCTATTTCAGAGGAGGAAATTGAAGACATGAAAAAACAGGACATGCTTGAAATCGCCCTCACGTCCTTCGGAAAAAAGCTGCCCCAGGTGAAAACGATTCTTGTAGACGAACGGGACCAGTACCTCGCCCGCTCCATCACCAATGCCCGGGGGCCGAAAATCGTCGCCGTCGTGGGGGCGGGCCACGTTCCGGGGATACTCAGACATTTGGGGTACCCAATCGACATCGAACCGCTCAACGAGATACCGCCGAAAAAACCGTTGGGGAAAATCATCGCCTGGGGACTGTCGGCGCTGGTTATCGCCATCATTGTAACCGGGTTCATTCAGGGCGGTATGAAGGCGAGCATGGGCATGCTGAAATGGTGGGTGCTTATCAACGGAATTCTTGCCGGCTTCGGCGCTCTCGCCGTACTCGCCCATCCGGCCACCATAGCCGCCTCCATCATCGCCGCCCCCTTCACGTCTCTCAATCCCATGGTGGCGGCCGGGTGGGTTGCAGGTCTTACCGAGGCGGCACTGCGCAAACCCCAGGTAAAGGATTTTATCTCCCTCAGGGACGATATTACAACCATCAGGGGCTTCTGGCGCAACAAGATAGCCCGTATTCTCCTGGTCGTGGTCTTTGTCAATCTGGGAAGTTCCCTGGGAACATTTATTGCCATACCGCTCATGATGAAATACCTCGTACCGATTCCCTGAAGGAAGCGATGTCCATGGGTCCCCGTGAAAGAAAATCTCTGCTCTGTCCGAACTGCAGAAAGCTGATCAGTTCCTCTGAAGAGGTCTGTCCCTACTGCGCCACGAGGACTCCCGCGAGCATGCTCAAACGAGACTTCATCAGCTCCCTGCTGACCAACCCCTACGACATCATAAAAATTATCATTTCCGTTAACGCTGCTTTATACATACTCACACTGGTACTCGACCCGGCATCAACGGGTCTGTCGGGTAACCCTCTGGCGTTTCTCTCTCCCTCGAGTAACAGCCTTCTGTTGCTGGGAGCGACGGGAACCTACCCCATCGGCCGGTTCGGATCCTGGTGGACCTTGCTTTCAGCATGCTACCTCCACGGAGGAATACTCCATATCCTGTTCAACATGCTGGCCCTCCGTCAGATCGGCCCCCTCGTCATCCACGAGTTCGGCGTTCACAGGTTTTTTGCCATCTACACCATTACGGGAATCGTCGGCTTCTTTCTTTCATGGGTGGCCGGCGTTTCTTTCACCATAGGCGCTTCGGCAAGCGTCTGTGGACTCATCGGAGCCACGCTCTTTTATGGAAAAGCCCGAGGAGGGAGTTTCGGAACGGCTCTCTTCCGCCAGGTCCTGGGATGGCTGGTCATCATCGCCATCTTCGGTTTTATCGTACCCGGCATCAACAACTGGGCCCATGGAGGCGGCGCGGCCTCGGGTATCGTCCTGGCGTTTCTTCTGGGTTACAACGACAGAAACAGCGAAAATCACCGACATCGGTTCCTTGCCATGGGATGCGTGGGCCTGACGGTGACAATCCTTCTCTGGGCAATCCTCCGGGCGATGTATTACGCTTTTACAATCTCCTGACGTCCGGCTCCTGCCCCGCGATACCTCTCGTATTGACAGCATTCATGTCTTGACCTATAGTGAATTCCAGACCGCCCGGAATGGAGCGTGGGGCGGCATGAAATCATTGAGTTTTTGCCGGAACCGGCTTTCCGGCAGCGGGAGCGGTCGAAATGGGACGAAACAGCCTGTACACAACAACGGGACTGATGCTGGCGCTGTGCATGTTCCTCCTCAGTGGATGCACATCAGCCGTCATGATGGGAGATCGCGTCGTCGGCGTCAGGGAGGGAAAGTTTTTTTACACCGACGGAACGTTGAAAGCTGACTACAACGTTTCCTTCGAACATGCCTGGAATGCTTCTGAAAAAGCCCTCGAGGGCATGAACGCAACGATCCTGGAAACCCAGAAGAGGGTCTCTTCGGGTACCTACACGGCCCACCTGGAAGGAGAGGATGTCCGGATCGTCATCGAGTATCTGGAACCGGAGGCGACCATGATTTCCGTCCGGGTGGGACTGACGGGGAACAATCTTGCCTCGAAGCTGATCCACGACAGGATCAGGGAATCCTTCCAGTGATCCTTCGGAGAAAAGCCGAATACATTTGAAAAACCAGTTTCCGTCATTGCAATTACCGGGGAGAAATCGTGCAGGGTGACGATAGTGAAGAGAGATTTTTCGTCGCGATGCTTCCCGAAATGACACAATGCATCGGTTCCACCCGCTCCGTGGAGCGCCGGGCCACGGGGCGTGAGCGGCCTCGGCCGCGCCCTGAAGCCGGGTGGTCCACGCCCTCATGTGGTCGGCAGAACGCCGGGAAAGCATGCCGTGTCCCCTTCATCCTCCCCCCGCCTTCACCTTTTTGACCGTACGGAAGAGGGCCGCTTCATCAGCCGGAGGAACCGGTTCGTCATTGAATGCCTCGTCGGCAACGCGGTACATCCCGTTTATCTTCCCAATCCGGGACGGCTCCGTGAACTGCTTCTTCCGGGCCGCAAACTCTATCTCGCGGAAAACGCCGCCGGAGCAAAATTCACCTGGACAGCAGTTGCCGTTGAACGGGACGGACAGCCCATTCTGCTTCACACCCACATGGCAAACCGGGTTGTGGAGTGGCTCCTCCTGAAACGCGCAATCCCCGGGTTCGAGGACGCGGCTATCCTGAAACGTGAAGTGCTCGCCGGTCACAGCAGGTTCGATTTTCTGCTCCAGAAGAACGGATCGCCCTTCCTGCTGGAAGTCAAATCCTGCACGCTCTTCCAGGGAGCCGTAGCCATGTTCCCCGACGCCGTGACGGACCGGGGACGCCGACATCTTATGGAACTGGCTGAAATGGCGAGGCGGGGAACACCGGCCGGGGTTGTCGTCCTCATCCACAAGCCGGACGTCCGCTGGTTCCTGCCCGATTACCACACGGACCTCGCCTTCGCCCGGGCCATGTCGGCCACCCGAAACGCCATCAGCTTCACGGCCCTGTCCGTCGCCTGGGATACCGATCTGAGTCTGTCCCCATCAACCCTCACCAGGGCGGTTATTCCCTGGGACATGCTGGAACGGGAAGCCTGCGACGGGGGAAGCTACATCCTGATCATCCGCCTGAACAGCGATCGTCACATCGAAATCGGCGGCCTCGGGGTTCTCCTGTTCAGAAGGGGATACTACCTCTACGTGGGGTCGGCACAGACGGGAATGTCCGGACGGATCGGCCGCCATCTGAGGAAACGCAGACATGTCGACCGGCACATCGATTATCTGCGTAATGAAGCCGATGGCATCAAGGCTCTTCCCGTCAGGTCAAGCGAACACCTCGAATGCGCCCTGGTCGATAAGCTCGGCGAATTGTCGGAATGGTCGATCCCGGGCTTCGGATGCTCCGGCTGCACCTGCGAAAGTCATCTCGTCGCCGTGGAGGACGATCCCGAACGTGACGAAGATTTTATCGGCCTTCTGCAGTACTTCAGGATCGGCCGTCTTCAGGAGATGCTCGAAGGGAAAGAAATACCTCACCCAGGTTGACCTGCCTGGACCGGTCAGGGTTCAAGCAGCTTGTACATGACCAGGGCGTCCACGAAGCCAAACCGCCGATGCCGGAAGGCTTTCGGAAGCATTCCGACAACGTGGAACCCGTTCCTCTTCCAGAGGCGCAGGGCGACCTCATTTGTTGAAACGACCAGGTTGTACTGCATTGCCAGGAAGCCCTCCGACAGGGCCCTCTGTTGCGAGTCCCGGCACATCAGGGTCGCGATGCCCCGACGGCGGGCATTCTCGGAGACAATGTAACCGCAGTTGCAGACATGCCCTCCCAGGGCTGGTTGGTTCGGCTTGATATAGTACGTACCGAGGACATCCGTTTCCTCGTTCACGGCGACGTACGTGGCCAGGGGCGCCTCGACCCACACCTTCCAGGCCTCTTCCTCGGTGATATCCGGCGAACAGGGATAGGTCTCCCCGGCCCGGAACACAGGCTCGATAATACGCCAGAGGGATGTCCAATCCTTCTTGTCAAAGGGCCTGATACGAATCATTTCCGCCACCTCCCCGAACCCTTCCACTGGCGGCGACCGCCCCTCTGGGCGGCCGCTCGATGATCACGGGCTCGATCATGCAAAACCTGTCGCCAGACAGGTGCTATTCTCCGATAATGGCTTTTCTCGCTTTTTCGAAGATTTCCGCCCTGAAACCGTAGTAGCCGGGAATCGCCTGGTTGAGGAATTTGTGAACATACTGGCCGTCGTAGATCATCATGCGCTCGAAATCCGCGGCCTTGCCTGTCGGCTTCAGCTGCTTTGTGACGGCTTGGGTGAAAAACTCTTCCAGTTTTACTGCGTAATCGTCTACCAGCCTTGTACGGGCCCCCTCGTCGAGCCTGCCGATTGTTCCCTTCTCTTCCATCTCGGCTATCCAGCCAAGTACGGTCTCTTTGAACATGGCGCCCTCCCTTCTGATGATGATTTGTCCCGCCCGGCAGTGCCGGCCCTGCCGCCCGTTTCGCGTGGGGCCCGCCCATACCGGGAAACAGATTTTTTATGTCAAAGTCAGTCTCCGATTGCAAGTCACTTCATCATCGACGGACCGGATTGACGGAGCCCGCCCTACCTGCTATAAGACTGATGAACTCGCAAAAAGTTGAAAAACGTCTGATAGAGGACGGCTTTGTACAAAGCTCCTTGAGGCATGGCGCGCACATCCTGAGGAATGCGACGTACTTCGAGGTACGCCGCAGCGACGGAAGGAAGAGCACGATTGAGCCTCCGGCACTATTGTACGAAACCGTCGGGAAAGGATGTTCTTGTCGCGTGGACGTTATTCTGGCAGGAGTCAATGTAGACTGGGATGCTCTGACAGAACTGAGGGCACGTTCAGACCTGCCGGATGAGGAACTTACCCCGGAAACCATCTCGGCCGCCTATGCCCGGATCAGCAGAAATCCGCTTTCCGTTGATACATTACGCCGGCTGTCCCGCGGCGAAGTGGAGAAGGCGCGTCGGTCGAACACAACCATCGTCTTTGACATGGGTCACAGCTCTATCGCCGAGCATGCCGTATTCAACATAGACATCCTCGGTGCTTCCCGGCTGGCCGTCGAATTTATAGAAGCCTTTCGCCTTGCGTCCTACACGGAAAAGTCACAGCGTTACATTCGGCTTGACGACGATTTCGTCATCGCGGAAGAGATCAGGAGAGCCGGTCTTTCCGACATCTTCACCGACACGATACGGGCCCAGAACGCCCTGTACCGAGACCTGTACGAAGCGATTCGACACCATCTCTTTTCCTGCGAGAACGGCCTGGAGGAAAACCCGGAGCGCCGATCTCTCCTGGAGGGTTCTGCCAAGGAGGATGCCCGGTACATCCTGGCACTGGCCACGGAAAGCCAACTCGGCATGACCGTCAACGCCCGCACCCTGGAACTCATGCTGCGGCGGGCCGCGGCGCACCGGCTGGCCGAAGTCAGGGAATACGGGCGCAAACTCTATTCGGCGACCAGACCCGTTGCCCCATCGCTGATCCGGTACACGGAAGCCACTGACTTCGACAGGTACACCGCCCGCGCGCTGAGGGAGGAAGCGGACCGGATCATGGGTACGGAAGGAATCGATGAAAGAAGCGCCCGCCGCAGCGACTCCGTTGCCCTCGTGAAGGCGACGGACGAAGGCGACGAGTTGATCCTTGCATCGCTCCTTTCGCAGGCTTCGGGACGTTCGCTGGAAGAATGCCTGAACAGGACGCGGCGTTTGCCTCTCGAGGAGAAAAAAGCCCTCGTCATCGCCGCCTGCGGCTGCATGGAAGCTTACGACGCGCCCCCCCGGTCATTCGAAATGGCGGATCTCACCTTCGAAATCATCATGAGTGCTTCATGCTTCGCGCAGATGAAGCGTCACCGCATGGCCACCATCATCAACGGTGACTACGATCCCTCCCTCGGTGTGACTCTTCCGGAAACTATCCGGGAGGCGGGCATGGAAGAACCTTTCAAGGAAATGATCGACAGGACGAACCATGTCTATGACCGCATTCTGGCCGCCCTACCCGACGCCGCTCCCTACATCCTCACCAATGCTCACCGGAAACGGGTTCTCGTGAAGGTAAACATTCGCGAACTCTACCACATGGCACGGCTTCGGGAGGACAGACACTCCCAGTGGGACATCCGGAACAGGGTCGCCGCCATGGTTGCCCTGGCCAGACAGGTGATGCCCCTGTCACTCATGTTCGCCTGCGGCAAGGATGCCTTCCAGGATGTAAAGAGGCGGTGCGTGGCGCCGTCCTGAAAAGACCGATGAAACGGAGCACAGCGAGGTTCAGCGATGCCCTTATACGAATTTTACTGTGACCGGTGTGAAACCGTCTATACATTTTACTCGAAGCGGGTCAACACGGACAAGACCCCCCTCTGCCCGTCCTGTTCAACAGCGTCCCTCCGCAGACAGATGTCTGTTTTCGCTTCCATTTCAAAGCCCGGGCACAACGAGGAGACCATGACCGACGGCAGCCCGTCTGTCGATGAAGCAGCCTTGGACCGGACCATGGAACTGTTGGTCCGGGAAGCGGAGCACATCGACGGGGACGACCCGCGCGAGGCGGCAAAACTGATGAGAAAAATAGCAGAATCAACAGGAATCGGAGTGAACGATCGACTGGAGGAAGCTCTGGGCCGCCTGGAAGGCGGTGAAGATCCCGAACGGATAGACGAAGAGATGGGTGATGTTCTCAGCGACGAAAATCTCTTTTCCGCAGAGGGAAAGGCACAAAAAGGGAAGAGGAAAAAAAGCCGGAACCGGGTGGTGGATGAAACATTCTATGACCTGGAATAGCCATCTATCAGGACCGGCCGCCCCATGATCGTAAGACTGCAAAGCCCCCCTTCTTCAAAAGAAGGGGGGCTCCTTGTATCAGTCAGAGATGACGGTCCCATACAAAGTCGAAAAACATCTGGTTGAGGATGGCTTCGTAAAAAGCTCCTTGAGGCAAGGCGCGCTTTGAGGTACGTCGCAGTGACGAAGGATGAAGCGCGATCGGGCATCCGACGATCGTGCCGGAGGTCATCCCTCCGGCACCAGTGTACGAAGCCATCAGGCATAGCCCTCGAGATTTCAGTGCAGGTTCCGCTTCTGCCAGGCTTCCCAGTAAAACCGTCCAACGCTCAGGAAGAGCGCCAGCACCAGGAGCCCCAGCATGAAAGTCGGCTTGGTGTCAAAACGCTGATCGATCATCAGGCCGGCGTAAGAGAAGAGCAGGGATGCGATGACGATCACGAAACCCCAGACGCTCATCAAAAGGATGCTCCCGAATTTCCCCTGCAGTTTATGAATTTCCGCTTTGCTCCCGCGCAGTAACATGATCCCGTCCCCCTTTCGTGAGACCCGCTGTCCGGGCGGGCCTCGTTTCGTTCGCTTTATCTTCCTCGCGTCTCAGCTCACCAGAGTCTTCAGCACGTCCACGACGGGTGCCGTGAAGAGTGCCACCAGGACCGCGTACAGGGCGAAACTGCCCACGGCCTCGGTCATGTAGATCCTGGAGTATTTGTGCTTGAGCGAGGTG
>JALOBE010000023.1 GCA_023228425.1 Syntrophales bacterium | reverse complement strand
ATTTCGAGGAGCGAAGCGACGAGAAATCCTGATGATGGCCGTTAGTGAAAGATTTCTCCCTTCGGTCGAAATGACAAAAATGGCTGGTATTCAAGCTTACCCCTTGTCATTTCGAGGAGCGCTTTAAGGTCCGTCATTTCGAGGAGCGTAGCAATTTTGTCATTTCGAGGAGCGAAGCGACGAGAAATCCATGTCCCGAGCACAGCGAGGGATCTTTCAGACTTCTCACATGCGTTCGAAGTGACCTTTAAAAATGTCATTTCGAGGAGCGCAAGCGACGAGAAATCTTTCCTTGATATCGAAGTGACACAATCGACAGGTTTTAAAGGTCACGGCTTCGTAAAAGGTACCGGAGGCATGACTTCCGGCATTGGAACCGGAGGCTGCGGCGCGCCCCATGGACGCCTCATTTTTCAGGATGCGCGCTTCCTGTACGCGGACATTCCTACACGGCCACCGCGTTCGATGGTTTCGGCGATTTGTATTACAGCGAACAGGTGATTGTCACGTGATGAAAAATCGATTGTTCACGGTACTGGCGGCGTTCATGACCGTGCTTCTCATGGGGTGCGCGGCCATTGAGCGGACACGGTACCACGAAGTTCCCCTTTCTGAAGAGCAGGCTGTTTTTTCCAGGGTTTTCAGAACCGACGTGACGGGCGCCGAAACCCTCCGGGGGATTGCCCTCTTCAGTCTCGAGCAGTCATCGGGCGGCAGGCATTCGCACCGGTTCGCGATGGCGGTGAGCCATCCCTCCGGTCTGAGGCTCGAGTCTGTACCGTCCTTCGGCATTCCGGTCTTTTTCCTGTCACTTTCCGGCGGCAGTTTTAAAGTCTATGTTCCGGGAAACAACAGATTCTACTTCGGCGACGCCACGCGGGACAATATCTGTTCTTTTTTGAACATACCTCTTGGGGCCGAGGAAATTACGTCCCTTCTGACCGGCATGCCCCCGATGGAACCGTCGCCGGAAGAGGGGCGCTACCCGGCTATCTACCGGAACGACAGGGGGGAGTACCGGATCGATCTTCGCTCTCCCGGCGGGGCGCTTCTTCAGTCACTGAGAATAAACGATGAACATGACATGACGGGGCTCGAGGTGTTCGGCGAGAATGGCAGGCGCCGCTACGAGGCATCCTTTTCACGACACCGGCGTATGGAAACCGGCTCATATCCGGGACATATTTCCGTGAGGATCGAAGACTTCCAGCCCACAGTCCTCGAGGTCGATCTGTCGGACATGACGGTCACCGCGGGTGAGGACCCTTCGTTTTTTGACCTGTATGCGCCTGCAGGGGTTGAGATAATCCGGATGAATTGAGGTAAGGTGGCGGGAGCTTCACTCCCGCCCTCCGAACACCTTGTGTCATTTGATTTCAAGAAGTTTTGCCCGGGCCGATTCCGCCGATGTGGTACCCGGGAAGTCCCGCACGACTCGCTGCAGGAGCAGCTTCGCGCTTGCCGTTTCCCCCAGTTTGTCAAATGACAGGGCCTGCTTCAACAAGGCATGGGATATCCTGCTGCCCTGGGGATAATCCTGAATCACCTTCTGGTACTCCAGGATAGCTTCTTCATATTTTCCTTCGAAATAGTAGCTTTCTCCGATCCAGAACCGGGCGTTACCGGAATACTCGGTATCAGGAAACAACTCGAGGAATTCACGAAAACCTTCTCGTGATTCCTTGTACTTACCGTCCTTGAACAACCCGTAGGCCCGGGCATACAATGCCTCGCTATCTCTCGGCCGATCGACGGCTGTAATCTCCGGAGCAACCTCGGGTACGGAAATATCGAGACGGCTTTCCAGCGCCTGCAGACGCACTTCCATGTGCTCCAGAGCACGCTGCAAATCCCCCCCTCCCAAAGAACCGGACTGCGCATGAGCCTGCAGAGTCTCCTGGGCTCCCCGCAGAATTTGAATTTCATCCCTCAACGTTATCAGATCGGCGCTCAGGTCCGCCTGGGTTTTTCTCATCCGGGCGATTTCATCCTGCGCTGACCGTTCCATGGCGACCAAGTTGTCCTGGACCGCCTTGATTTTCGTGTCGGCACTGCGGCTGACATGCCTCAAATCGTCCTGGGTGGCACACCCGACGACAAGCAGAACCAGGCATAGCACGACGATTGTCCTCAAAACGTTGTTCACTGATCAGGATGCTCCTTGTATCGCTTACCAGCCGGCGGGAGACACGTTGAACCGGCCACGCCTGTTCTTGGCCCAGGCCTCTTCGTTGCTTCTCGGGTCGAGCGGCCGCTCTTCACCATAACTGATAGTCTTCATTCTTTTTCCATCTACACCGAGGTTTGCGAGGTAGGTTTTTGCCGCATTGGCTCGACGCTCGCCCAGGGCAAGGTTGTATTCCGCAGTCCCCCGTTCATCACAATGCCCCTCGATGACGACATGAAAATTCCCGTTCTTCAAAAGCCATGCTCCCAGGTTGTCAAGAATGGCCCTCGCCTCCGGTTTCAGTGAATACTTGTCGAAATCAAAATAAATGTTTTTTGTCTTGAAGTCTTCCGCCTCGGCAATTAACGCTTCCCGAAGCAGCTTCGCCTTCTCTTCCTCTGAAAGCACAGGCTTCTCAGTCGGTGCAACCGTTTCCTCCGCCGGAACAGCCGTCTCCTTGACCACGCTTTCCTTGTATTTCGCACAGCCGCTCAAGGCGAAAACCAGAAAAAAAAGAACAAACGCTACAGTGTACCATCTCCGCCAGTCCCGCTTCATCCCACGCCTCCTCTGATACTGTTGATTTCATTATTGAAAGATTCGCAACCCTGAAGTGAATCGCGAATCTGACCACGTTTTAGCTCATGTCCGGTCTTCGATCATATCAATACATATCCAGGAAGGGAGACCAGGACGGGTTCTTTGCCGAAACACCCCCTCCCACGCTGCCGATAAAACGAAAGTTTAATCCATTCGAATTGATAATGCAAATACTTTCAGTGCCTCCCTGCCGCCTGGTAAAGACGATATACCGGCCGTCGGGAGACCAGGAGGGTCCCAGGCTTTCCTCCGACCCGTAAGTGAGCTGCGTGGGAGTTCCGCCGCGGGCACTTATGGTGAAGAGCTGAAACAGCCCGTCGGCGGCACCGACGTAAACGATGGTGTCGCCTGCCGGAGACCACTGGGGGGATGTGTTGTAGGAACCGTCGAAGGTTATGCGGCGCACGTTCTTGCCGTCGGCATCCATGACGAACAACTGGGGGGCTCCGGACCTGTTGGAGACAAACACAATTTCTGACTCGTCCGGGGACCACGAGGGAGAAACGTCTATGGCGGGTCCATGGGTAAGCTGCCGCACCGCCTTCGTCGTCAGGTCAAGCTCATAAACGTTGTTGTGACCGTCCTTGCTCAGAACCGTAAGTATTCTCTTCCCGTCATTGGACCAGTCTGAAGGCATGTTCAACCCGGGAAAGTTCGTCAGAACCGTTCGCTGCTTTGTTGCCAGGTTCAAAAGATATGAGTCGGAATTATTCCCTATGTAGGAGACGAACGAGAGCTTTCCGCCATCGGGCGACCACCGCGGAAGCAGGGTAAGCGCCTGATAGTCGGTTCTTTTCTCAAGACCGGAACCATCGAAGTTCACAGTATACAGTTCTGAAATATCCCCCTGTTTCGCCACGAAGGCGATCTTCGTGCCGAAGACGCCACGAAGGCCCGTCAGTGCAAGAATCACCTCGTCGGCGAACTTCATGACCATTGCCGTGCGGTCTTCCAGACCTCCCCAGTACTTCTTCCCGGTGATCAGGCTCCCCCTCACCACGTCAAAAAGTCTGAATTCCGCTGAAAGCCGGCGGCCATCAAATTCAAATCCGCCTTTCACGAGAAAGTCGGCACCGATTGAAAGCCAGTCCCCGAACCGTATTTCCGGCGCCGTGATTCCCGCCGTGGCGCGATCTTCAAGAAAGGCCGCCCGGTTGATCACCCTGAAGTATCCTGTCAAACCCAAGGCGTTTCCCATGTGGTCGGCAAACCAGAGGGCGTTTTCACCGGGATCCTCCCGGCCGTCAAGCACGGTGAAATCCTGAACGGCGATGGGAAATTTCTGAAAAGCCGGGGAGTCAATGTCTATATAAACCTTGCCCCACGCGGAGACACCGACGGAGAGCAGCAGTATGGCGAGGACGGCACCGATCGTACGGCACACTTTCATTGTTTTCCCTTTCTTGTCGAGACCTTCAGGTTTTGCCATTGCGAGGAGTGTCATGGCGGGGAATCTCCCCATGAGACCTTTAATCCTATCGATTGTGTCACTTCGACCTCTCCCCTGTCACTTCGAACGTTCCCCCGTTACTTCGAACGCTCCCCCGTCACTTCGAACGCATGTGAGAAGTCTGAAAGATCCCCCGCTGTGCTCGGGACAGGGATTTCTCGTCGCTTCGCTCCTCGAAATGACGGACCTTAGGATGCTCCTCGAACATAATCGCGACGCTCCTCGAAATGACAAGGAGAGGTTTGAATACCTGCCATTTTTGTCATTTCGACCGTAGGGAGAAATCTTTCACTAACGGCCATCATCAGGATTTCTCGTCGCTTCGCTCCTCGAAATGACAAAATCGCTTCGCTCCTCGAAATGGCGGACCTTGAGGCGTTCCTCGAAACGACAAAATGAAAGGTCTCCTATTGATACTCGGACGAATGAAACCGGATTCCCACGTCTATGTAAGGTTCGTTCAGCCACCCCGGAAGTGCCGGGAACGGGGACGCTTTCTGAACCGCCTTTTCCACCGATTCGTCGAAAAGACGGTTTCCCGACCGCCTTTCAAATGAAAACCGCTCCATCGTGCCGTCCCGACGGATGGTTACCGCCAGAACCGCCTCCAGCCGTTCCCCGGCGTGAACCACTTCCGGCAGGGCCCACTGTTCCTTTATTTTCACCCAGAGGGCGGAATAATAGGGACTCATGCGATCCTCCCGGGCACCGCTTTCCCGCGCGGGCGGCTGCGGTGTTCCCCGGGGAGATGGTGTTTCCGTTCCTTTCGCGGCGGCAAGCCGTTCCTCTATCTGCCGAATGGCATCATCGACCTGGGCAGGAGCTTCCCTCCGCTGAACCCTGATTCTCTCAATGGGCACCACGGGCGCGGCCTCGACAGTTCTTCTCGCGACCACCGAGGTATCCCGGGGTGTGACTCCGATGTCCTCGCTGAAGGGAATCCGGGCAGGCCGCGCGCCCGGATCGCTTGCAGGCATGCTCACCAGGTCGACGCTATAGGCCGGCCCGAAGGTGCGCTTTGGAGTGGGAAGCGACGGGGAAAAAAGGATAACGAACAAAATCAGGGCGTGCAGAAGGGCTGAAAGCACAATCATGCTGTTCAGGCCGGCACCGTCAGTGCGCTGTCTGTGCACCTGGTCAAGGAGGGGCATCCTTTATTCCTCCGGCGGATCCGTAATCATTCCGAGTCGATCCACCCCAGCCTTCCGCACCTCCGACATGACTTGAACCACAAATCCGTAGGGGACCGTTTTATCGGCCCGCATAAATATCTCCCGGTCGATCCTGGCGGCGAATATGTTTTCCAGCTTCGCGTTCAAGTCGTCCAGTGAAGCTTTATAACGATTGATATATATTTCCTGGTCCGCGTTTATCGTCAGTACCAGCTTTTCCTCACCCACATCGACGGTCCGCGCCGTCACCCTGGGAAGATTCACGTCGATGCCCATCTGGAGCATGGGTGCCGCCACCATGAATATGAGCAGCAGCACAAGAATCACATCCACCAGTGGCACAACGTTTATGTCCGCGAGGGGCTTCCTGCTCCCCCGCTGGTTTCTCGAATATTTCATGGCAACTCGTCCCTGACTGAATCACTCCACAAGACCCTTGAATCGCGGCATTCCGGTGAACATCGCGACGAGAAATCTTTTTTTACTATCGATATGTTGCAAGATTTCTCCCTGCGGTCGAAATGACAAAATCGATACGGTCTTTCCACGATGGTTGCGTCAGCAGCTCCGGATAGATACCGACGGCCCGGAGAATCGCTGCGAACCCTCAAACCTGTTGCCTTTTCCGAACATAATACCGTTCAATGATGTTAAGAAATTCGGCGGAAAAATTCTCCGTCTCCACGGTTATGGACCGTATCTTGCTCAAATAGTAATTGTAGAATACCACGGCGGGAATGGCGGCGGCAAGTCCCGCTGCCGTAGCGATGAGGGCTTCTGAAATACCGGGCGCGACGACGGCCAGCGTCGCGGCTCCCCGGACTCCGATGCCCTGGAAGGCATGCATGATCCCCCATACCGTTCCGAAGAGACCGATGAAGGGGCAGGCGCTTCCGGTCGTGGCGAGAAAAATCAAGTATTTTTCAAGCTTTGTAGACTCACTGTCGCAGGCCCTGTTCAGGGTCCGCTCTATATTGTCCATCCCGCGGAGTTCGAGAGAAGACGGCTCGTCATCACCGGAAGAGCCGGGGTTTGTTTCCCGCTTGAGGGCGGCTATTTTACTGAGTTCGGTGTATCCCGCCCCGAACACCTCCGCGATGGTCGAATGATGATACTTTTTCGACTCCGGAAAGATGGTCGAAAGCTTGTTGCTTCTCATATAGGCTTCGAGAAACAACTCGTTTTCCTTCCGTGTGCGCCGGATTATCCTGTACTTCATCAGTATGATGGCCCAGGAAATAACCGAGAACGCAAAAAGCAGCAGCAGCACAAACTGAACCATGGGTCCGGCATCAAAAACCATTTCAAGAACATTGCCATGAAAAGGCCTTCCAATGTCGGCCGCTGTAACGGCTAACACTTCACTCACTATATGTCTCCTTAAAACCGCTGAATTAAACAGGACCCTCTTGCGACGCCCTCCCGCATCGAACCTGTTTCGAGCTTTACGCGGTCGTCAAAGGTCGATTTGTAGTTCAAACAGTAAGTCCCGCCACGATCCGTTTTCCACGAATGGCGTTTCAACATACCGCATTCATTTGGGTTTTTGAAAATGACACTCCCGGATCATCTTGACGCGACCGCCAGCCTTCACTGTCCCGCGCAGGCGCCTTCCGCTTCCGGTATACGGTGTACAGTCTGAGACCTTTACACCTATCGATTGTGTCATTTCGACCGCTCCCCCGTCACTTCGAACGTTCCCCTGTCACTTCGAACACTTCCCTGTCACTTCGAACGCATGTGAGAAGTCTTAAAGATCCCTCGCTGTGCTCGGGGCATGGATTTCTCGTCGCTTCGCTCCTCGAAATGACAAAATTGCTCCGCTCCTCGAAATGACAAAATTGCTTCGCTCCTTGAAATGACGGACCTTAAGGCGCTCCTCGGACACAATCGCGATACTCCTCGAAATGATACAATAAAGGTCCCGGTCTCGATGGCTTCGTACAATGGTACCGGGGGCATGCCTCCGGCATTATAACCGGATGTCTGATCGCGCTCCGGCCCCCGTCACCGCGGCGTACTCCGAAGTACGCCTCATTCCTCAGAACGTTCACGCCGTACCTGCGAAGTTTTTTACAAAGCTGTCCTCTATCAGACGTTTTTCCACTTCTTACGAGGCCGCCGACCTTGGGAAGCTTTATATCACACGTTCCGGCATATGAAAAAGAAAATAACGACACCCGCCGGGGTATCTCTGAAGCACGTTGACTTCGCATCAGACTGTGCTATGAATCTTTCTTATGGGTTCCAGAGCCACAACAGCAAGAATTCTCAGCGTCGCGACCCTTCTCCTAGCGCTCCTCGCCTGGGGTTGCGACAGCCCCCGGGATAAGGAAATCGGCGACGGAGAAGGGACCGCCCTATCGGACGAGGCCCCCGCCTACGGCGACATCCTTGTAGAAGGATCCATCGGCGACGCCTCGAACCTCATACCGATTCTTTCATCGGACAGTACATCCCACGGCATCGCCCGGCTCGTTTTCAACGGGCTCGTCAAATATGACAAGGATATAACCATCTCAGGCGATCTGGCCCGTTCCTGGGATATTTCGGACGATGGTCTTGTCATCACCTTTCACCTGAGGGATGACGTGACCTGGCATGACGGCGAACCGTTCACGGCCCATGATGTTCTCTACACCTGGCAGGTAACCGTCGACCCGAAGACGCCCACGGCCTACGCGGGAGATTTTCTCAAGGTGACCCAGGCGGAGGTGCTTGACGATCACACCTTCCGTGTCACCTATGATGAGCCCTTCGCTCCGGCACTGGCAAGCTGGAGCGCCGTCATACTTCCCCGCCACCTGCTCGAGGGGCGGGACATAACCAGGAGTCCCCTGGGGCGCCACCCCGTCGGAACGGGTCCCTTCATGTTCAAAGAATGGGTGACCGGACAGAAAATCGTCCTTGTGGCCAATCCCGGCTATTTCGAGGGCAGACCCCGTGTCGACGGATATATCATGAGAATAATTCCGGACATGGCCACCATGTTCCTGGAATTACGTGCCCAGGGCATCGACGAGATGAACCTCACGCCGCTCCAGTTCACCCGGCAGACTGAAACACCTCTCTTCCGCAAAAACTACAACAAGTACCAGTACCTTTCTTTTGGCTACACCTACCTGGGCTATAACCACGAAAACCCCCTGTTCCAGGACCGGCGGGTGCGGCAGGCCCTCAGTTACGCCATCGATACACAAGAAATCATCCGGGGCGTTCTCCTCGGGCTGGGGCAGGAAGCGACGGGCCCTCTCAAGCCGGGCACCTGGGCCTACAACCCCGATGTGCGCCGCTATCGTTACAACCCGGAAAAGGCGTTGGAGCTGCTCGCCGAAGCGGGCTGGACCGATACGACGGGCGACGGCTTTCTCGACCGGGACGGCCGGCGGTTTTCCTTTGAAATCATCACAAACCAAGGCAACGAGGTGAGGGCCAAGTGCGCCGAAATCATTCAGCGACGACTCGCCGAAATCGGCATCGACGTCAAAATCAGAATCATTGAATGGGCCGCCTTCATCAACGAGTTCATCAACAGGAAGCGCTTCGACGCGACGATACTGGGCTGGAGTATCAGCATGGACCCCGACATGTATGACGTGTGGCATTCAAGCAAGACACGGCCCGGCGAACTTAATTTCATTTCCTTTGCCAATGACGAGGTGGATGAACTTCTCGAACGGGGGCGAAGCACCTTCGAGCAGGAACTCCGCAAGGCCTGTTATCACAGGATCCAGGAAATTATCGCCGAGGAGCAGCCCTACACCTTTCTCTTTGTCCCCCAGGCCCTCCCCATCATCCATGCCCGTTTCCGGGGTATCGAACCCGCCCCTATCGGAATCGGCCACAACTTCATAGAATGGTATGTTCCGCTTCCGGAACAGCGTTACGTCATGACTTTCTGAATTCAGGCGTCGAGATTCCGCAACAGGTACTCCCTGAAGGTTTGGTAATCGGTGGGCAGTTCGACCGGCTCGCCCCGTCGCTCATCGATGCCGGCCATGCTTTCGGGCATGTCCGGGACGATCCCCAGCAATTCAATTATTTCATCGGGGAACTTCGCCGGATGGGCCGTTTCAAGGGACAGGCAGAGTGGAAAATCCCCGTTCGTTTCAAGCCAAGTCTCGAGTCCGCGCCAGCCTACTGCGCCGTGAGGCTCGAGTATCGTTCCGTAACGTTCGTAGACGGTCCTGATCGTATCCCGGGTCACAGCGTCGGATACGCCGACCGAAAAAATGGCCTTTCTCATCCGGTCCAGGTCGGGAAGGCTGTGCACTCTTCCTTTCCGGTCAACCGTTCCGCCGTAGAGATCGAAGAAGCGGGCGAGGTTGCTCGGATGCCCCACGTTCATGGCGTTGGACAGGCAGGCCCGGGAAGGAGACACCGCCTGGTAGTGCCCGCTTTCCAGGAACCGGGGAAATTCGTCGTTTTCGTTGGTGGGCATCACCAGCACACGCACGGGCAGGCCCATCCTCCGGGCGTACTCGCATCCCAGGGCGTTGCCGAAGTTACCCGACGGGACAGAAACGACCATCTCTTCACCATCGTCGCGGGCCAGTTGGGCATAGGCATAAACGTAGTACACCATTTGGGGGAGGATGCGCCCGAAATTAATGGAATTGGCCGAGGTAAAATTCAGGTGAACCAACCCCGGATCTGAAAAGGCTTCTTTGACCAGGTTCTGGCAGTCATCGAATTTGCCCTCTACGGAAAGGGCCCGCACGTTCATGCCGATTGTATCGAGCTGCTTTTTCTGCCGGCCGCTCACCTCGTTTCGGGGGTAAAGAATGTATACATCGATCCCCTCGACCCCCTTGAAGGCCTCCCCCACGGCGCTTCCCGTATCGCCCGAGGTGGCCACGAGTACGTTCAGCCGCCTCCCGGGTCCCTTGAAGTGGCTCATGAGGCGGGCCATCATGCGGGCGGCGAAATCCTTAAAGGAAGCCGTAGGGCCCCGGTCGAGGCGCATGATGTACTTCCGGTCATAAACCCGCTCCAGAGGTACGCCGAAGGGATAGGATTCTTCAACCACGGTCCTCAGGGATTCGTGATCGATGTCATGGCGGAGGAACGCTTCCGTCACCAGAAACGCCGCGTCGGGATAGGGTTTCCCCCGAAGCGACAGGATCTGCGGCAGTGAAATCCGCTGAATGGTATCGGGCATGAAGAGGCCCTCGTCGGGGGCCTGGCCCTGCAGGAGGGCCTCCGGAAAGGTGACCCGGCCGCTGAAAGGGGTGATACCCGCTTCAGCCATAAGGTTTCTGTTGGTGCTGTAATAACGGATCATGTTCCTGCCACTCTGCTCTCTCATCCAGGCGGGACCCCGGGACGTCCGCCGGTTATGGATGCGCCCTGCCGGCGAGGGCCGGGTGCGCCACGTATCCCCGCGGCTCGGTTGAAGGTCCCTTCATCGACAGGGCGGACCAAGCGTTCGACCCGCCGGAAGCTGACGTTTCATACCGACGACTTCATGGAGTCTGCATATCACAGGAACGGACCCGAAGGCAACAACCCCACCGGAACCGGCGGCCAGACGCCGAGGGTCCCGAAAAAACCTTTGGATTGTGTGATTGCATAGTGCCGGAGGCATGCCTCCGGTACCATTGTACGAAGCCGTCAGGAATGACGTCCTCGCAAGAAGTCGAAATATGGCGAATTTTGAAAGTCGGACTCAATATTTCCAATGAGTTACAACGCTGCTTCCGGGAAATTCGGACTTTTTACGGGACCGTCAGGAATGAGTTTGACACAGACCTCACTGTCCGATACAAAGGGTGACAAGATCGTTCGATGGTATTGTTGTGAGGAGCGTTCAAGGTACCGCCATTGCGGGAAACGTTCAAACTGACACAATGGAGAGTTTTTCACGGATCTCAGGACGAACAGCAAGCGCCGTCCATGATCATCAGGGGATAGTCCCCGCCGGAGAAGGTATGAAGGAAAAAAACCCCACCGCGATACGGCTGACCCAAACGGTCAGGGGAGCCGGGTGAGCCTGCAAGATCGGTCCGGGCGACCTGAATAAAGCTCTCAGTGGACTGCCGCTTACGTCCCATCCGAACCTGCTCGCCGGAATCGAACACGGCGAGGACGCGGGGGTGTATAAGCTCACGGAAGACCTGGCCCTGATCCAGACAGTGGATTTTTTCACCCCCATTGTCGATGATCCATACACCTTCGGCCAGGTGGCCGTGTCCAACGCCCTTTCCGATGTCTATGCCATGGGCGGTATGCCCCTGACGGCCATGAACATCGTCTGCTTCCCCGCGAACGACATGGACTTTTCGATCCTCCACGATATTCTTCGGGGAGGGCTCGACATGATGCGCGAGGCAGAGGTTCTCCTCGTGGGGGGCCACACGGTGGACGACCGGGAGATCAAGTACGGTCTTTCCGTCACGGGAACCGTCCATCCGGAGAGGCTCCTGTTGAACCGGGGAGCCCGACCGGGGGACGCCCTGGTGCTGACCAAACCTCTGGGGACGGGCATCGTCAACACGGCGCTGAAAGCGGGCATTGCTTCCCCGGATCTGGTCCGGCTGACCACACAAACCATGATCGAATTGAACCGGAAAGCTGCCGGGATCATGCTGAATTACACCGTGCATGCCTGCACCGACATCACGGGCTTCGGGTTCCTGGGCCATGCCTGCGAGATGATCGAGGGAAGCGACACGGGCATGGTGATACGCTCGTCACAGGTCCCCGTCTTTCCCGGAATAGGCGAATTTGTGGAACAAGGGATGCTGCCCGGCGGCCTCCACCGCAACAGATCGTACCGAATGCACATGGTTCGGCAGGATCCCGCCTGCCCCGAATGGCTCATGGATGTGTTTTTCGACCCTCAGACATCGGGCGGGCTTTTCATAGCTCTGCCGGTGGAGGAGGCGGTCCGCATGGTTGAACAGATGAAGAAGAGCGACATCCACGACGCGTCAATCGTCGGCCATGTCGAGGCGGAATCACCGGGAATAATCACGGTAATCTGATATTGAGACCTTTCATTTTGATGGTCCCCGTAAAAAGTCCGAAAGCCGTCCGATAGAGGACGGCTTTGTAAAAAAAGCTCCGTGAGGCACGGCGCGCGCATCCTTAAGGAATGAGGCGTACTTATGGTGCATCGTCGTGACGAAGAATGAAGTCCGACGCAGCATCCGGCCTTTTTACGATGCCGTCATTCGTGACCGTTTGCCTTTTCCGGTAGTGCCGAGCCGGTCGCCTCCGCTTCCGAAGCGCAGGTATCAGCGGGCTGTCCAGAAGGTTTCTTTCCGCCGTAATCGGTCACGTACCAGCCGGTGCCCTTCAAATGAAAGGAACTCAGGGACATCTGTTTTCGTACCCTGCCCTTGCAGAACCGGCAGGCCGTCACCGGCGGATCGGATATTCCCTGGAACACTTCAAAGTCTTTGCCGCAAACGTCACATTTGTACTCGTAAATCGGCATAATTACAATCCTCCATCCCCATGATCGTCAGTTTCCCGAAGCTTCTTCCCCGGTAAAAATATCCCCCACGTGATAATCGCTCCTGAAGCAATCGATAACGAGGTTCATGTCCCGGTCAGCGTGGGGTTTCAGTATGGTCCGTGTTATTTCATGGACCTTTTCTTCTTCTACCACCTTTTCTTCCAACGATGCATCGAAGTCGGCCTCACCACGGCTGAACCGTATCACGTGAATCAGTTCGTGGATGGCTATGTAACACATGAGCGGTTCCAGCTTGACGAAGGACGCGCTCCGCTCGACGGCGTGGAGTATTCTTCCATCCTGCAGGCAAATCTTGAAAAAATCGTTGTCTCCCGTTGGGTCCTCCCAGCCGGGCCTGCGGTACTCATACCTCACCAGGTGGGCGAAGGCGCGATCGTCCACCTCGTGATCGGCCAGGAAAAACCGGGTCTTGACATCGTAACGGTTCGTACTGAACGCGTCCCGACCGAGATTGAAGTACCGTTCGGTCAGCCTTTCCGCTCCGCTGAAACATCGCCCGACGGCGACTATCTGCTCTCGTGAAAAGTACATAACGGAAAAAATCGCTCTCCCTGGCCGGTATCAAGCACCTAAGACCGTTAAAGAGCCATCTTTTGTGCCATTACGATCGCTCTTCTTCATCGTTTCGACCGCCTCCGTCGTCATTTCGAGCGTCCCCCCTGTCACTTCGAACGCCCCCCGTCGTCATTTCGACCGGAGGGAGAAATCTTTCACGATGACGGTTGAAGAACAAGATTTCTCGTCGCTGCGCGCCTCGAAATGACAGCGCTTTGAACGCTCCCCGCTATGGCGGTACTTTGAACGCTCCTCGCGAGGACGGCACCTCGAGTGCTCCTCGGAATCACGGTGTCCTGGGCGTTCCCCGGAATGACAAAATTCAGGGATCCCGCCCTTCAAAAAACCGGGGTCGCTCTCGGTGATGACGCTAATATATTTATACAACCTTTTCTGTCAAGTCCCGCTCTGCCGGGGTAATGTATCATATCTTGTGTCACTGACGAGAAAGGGGTACCACCGATGATATTCCAAAACCCCAAAGGAGGTACCCCCATGACCAAAGCGATAGTCGTAGGTAGTCTCTCACAGGCGTATGAAGTAATCAAGGAAATGAATCTGCCGGGCAGTCATGTCAGGGGGACGTGGGAACACTGGAGAGTATGTACTTGAGATCCCGATCCTCGAAGTGGATGGAAAGTCCGAGAAAGGGTGAGGAATTGCCGTGCTTGCTGATGAAATCATCCCAGCCCGCCGTGAGATGCACATTCCTGAACAACTGGTAGGCCGCGTAGACTTTCAGATGGGTCCGGCGCTCGTCGTCAAAATCAAAGGCCTCCAGGGTAACCTTCAGATTGTCATTGAGGGTGTAAAAATCAGCGGCTACACCGCCGGTGGATTCAAAAATGCCGCCCCGCAGGGCCAGGTCCTTGAACCTCTTGCCGATCTGGGCGTCAAAGAGAAGGCCGCTCTTGTCATATTCCTCGATGCGAACGGGGAGGGCTCCGCCGATGCTTCGTTCTGTGATGGTCCTTCTGCCCCGGGGATCAGACACCAGTCCTAGGATGTAGAACATATCCTCCCGGGGCTGAATTCTGACCTGAAAGTAGGATTTCGCCTTGTCGCTCCTGGTGAGATATTCCCCCCGATAACCTACAAAAGTCCGAAACTGTTCCGTTTTTGAAATATACCGGTTGATACTCTCCATGCTCCGGTCGATGCTTTTCAACCCCAGGTTGATGTTCTCCACGGTCTCATCTTCGTATATCAGCTTTCCGATGGTCCCCTCGCCGGTGCTTATCTGATCCGTGATCTTCTGAATGGAAGCGACCGTCGTGGTCAGGTTGTCGAAGAGCTCCCTGTTCTCAACGAGTTGGCCCAAGGTTCCCTCGCCGCGGCTGATCCGCTCTGAAATATCGCTGAGGGCCGTAAAGGTTCGCTGCATCTCCCGGGATGCCGCTGTCAGGCTTTCCGACAATTGTCCGAAGCTTTTATCGCTCCGTTCCACCACCCTGTTCAGGTTCACCATAAGGTCACGGGTATTTTCAACAATGGAGCGCAGGTTGGCCTCTCCCTCATCGCCGCCGATAACGTGCCTCAACGATGCCGTCACGGCCATGACGTCATTGGCTATGGTTCCCAATTCACGGAGCAGCTTGTCCAGATCGGCCGGCATTTCCACGTAGACTATCTCGCCGCCTTCAGGCAGGTAGCCCGATTCCGGGGTTCCCGGGGCGATATCGACGTACTTGTCCCCCAGGATGCCATAGGTCCTGAGAGAGGCCGTGACGTCCTTTTCGAGGCGGACCGATGGAATAATCCGCATGACCACCTCGGCGCGGCCGTTCTTGAGGGAAATACGCTCCACCCTGCCGACCTCGACACCGGCGATCTGCACGAAGGCGTCACGCTTCAGCCCGGAAACACTTTCGAAAACAGCCGATACGGTGTAGCCTTCCCTGAGTCCGAATCCGTATTCACCCACCCGGAAGGACATGTAGGCCAGGATGACCATGGCCACAAGAACAAATATCCCTACCTTTGCCTCAGTGCTGATTGAACGCATCCCCTGCCCCGTTTGATTCGTACCTTGTCGGCATAGCATTAGCGTTACGACAAAACAACTGTTTTCATACACCTACATGATGCTGATGGGGCCCTCGAGGCTCCCCGCCAGAAATTGCTGGACAACCGGATTGCTCGATGCCTTCAGCGCTTCCGGAGTCCCGTATTCGATAATCCGGCCGTCATACAGCATGGCGACCCGGTGCCCCACGGCAAAGATGGACTTTATATCATGGCTGATGACGACACAGGTAAGATTGAAGTTCCGCTGCGTTTCAAATATGAGCCGGTCAATCGCCTCGGTCATGACGGGATCGAGACCGGTGGTGGGCTCATCGAAGAGGACAATCCGCGGCTCCATGGCCAGGGCCCGGGCCAGCCCCACCCGTTTTTTCATGCCTCCCGAAAGCTCGGAGGGCATTTTTTCCTCCACCCCCGAAAGTCCGACGTCCTGGAGGCGGGACCGCACCCGGTCCCTGATTTCCTGTTCCTTCATCCTGGAATGCTCCCTCAACGGAAAAGCCACATTCTCGAGAACATTCATGGAATCAAACAGGGCCGCCTCCTGGAAGAGCATGCCGAATTTTTTTCTCACTTCGTTCAGTTCACGGTCGCCCATGGCGGTAATGTCGTCGCCGTCCACGACGATGGTTCCCCTGTCCGGCTTGAGCAGCCCGATGATATGCTTGAGGAGAACACTCTTGCCGCCGCCGCTGCGGCCGATGATGATAGTGGTTTTGCCTTCCTCTATCTTCAGGTTCAGTCCGTCGAGCACGATATGGTTCTTGAAAGACTTGTGTATGTCCCGCAGTTCAATCATGATGAACTCGCAAAAAGTCGAAAAACGTCACCCGCCCGCTAGAACATGAGGGCCGTCAGGAAATAATCGCTTATCAGTATGGTGATGGCCGATATGACCACCGCTTCCGTTGTCGCCTTGCCCACGCCTTCGGCCCCGCCGGTGGTGTTGAATCCCTTGAAGCATCCCACGAAGGACAGGATCAGTCCGAAGAAGGCCGCCTTGACCAGACCGTTGTACAGGTCGTACAGGTCGACGAACCTGGGTATGTTTTCCATGAACATGCCCCTGTTGATGTCCAGTATGATGACTCCCACAAAATAGGACCCCACGATGCCCGTGAAGACGGATACCACCGTAAGCACGGGGAGCATGGTGACTCCGGCGACAACCCTGGGCACGATGAGGTGTTTGACGGGATTCGCCGCCATGACATAGAGGGCGTCGATCTGCTCCGTGACACGCATGGTCCCCAGTTCCGCGGCCATGGCCGATCCCGCCCTGGCCGTCACCATGAGCGCCGTCAGAACAGGACCCAGCTCGCGCGTCATGGCAAGTGCCACCGTCGACCCCACCAGCGTTTCGGCACTGAACATTCTGAACCCGTAGTAACCCTGAAGCGTGGTGACCATCCCTGTAAAAAGCCCCGTCAACACAACGACGAAGATGGACTTGACGCCCACGAACTCCATCTGTTTTATGATAAGCCGGATCTTGAACGGGGGCCGCGCGGCCCAGGAGAGGGTGGAAAGAAAGAGCAGAAGCATGTTCCCCATCTCTTCCAGGGCGGCATAGACAGACCGCCCGAACCGGTCAAGAAGAGCAATCGCTTTACTCACCACGGTCTCCTTATGTCAGGGCGGAATCAGCCGCGTTCACAGGGGGCCCTTTTTCTTTTCGTGCGCTTCGAGCGAATAACGTATGATCCGGTCCATGAGATCGGACTGGTTGATGCCCGACTCGGCGGCCTGGTGAAAAAGCACCGTTGCGGGCGTCATGCCCGGAAGGCTGTTCGGTTCCAGGACCACCACGGCGCCGTCTTCCCTGACGAACATGTCGATGCGGGCATACACCTTCAACCCCAGGGTGACAAAGGTTTTCAGTGCCGTTTCCCTGACCCGTTCAAGAATATCCGGTGTCAGGCGGGCAGGCGTCTTGTTTTCGCCCTGACCGTAGAGAAACTTGTCCTCCAGGGACAGGATGTCGGCCGTCGGAATCGTTTCCGACGGTGTCAGCGCCCGGGGATCATCGGTGCCGATAACACCGCAGGTAACTTCCATGCCCCGAATATACTCTTCGACAAGGATATCGGCGTCCCACTGCAGGGCCGCCTCGATGGCGGGACCCAGTTCATTCCGCTCCGTCACCCTGCTGACCGCCGTGCTGCATCCCTCGCGGGTGGGTTTTATCACGCAGGGATAGCCGATGTTCTCTTCTATGTCGTCCCGGACCGGCTCCTCGCCGGCGGCCCAGTCTTCACGCGAAACACGCAGGGTTTTCGGCACGCCGATCCCCGCATGGGCAAGAAGCTGCCGCGACACGTACTTGTTCATGGCCAGGGCCGAGCCGAGTACCCCGGAGCCCACGTAGGGAACCCCCAGGAGCTCGAGGAGTCCCTGGAAACATCCGTCTTCGCCGTATTTCCCGTGCAGGGCGATATAGACGATGTCCACGATGCTTTTGAGCTCTTCATAGGGAATCCTGCGCGCCCCGCCGTCAAGATCCTCCTCGATATCGGCGGTGGCGTTTCTCATGAGATGCTTCAGGGGGATATGCCAGAGCCCGCCCCGGCGGTCCATGAAGACAGGAAGCGCTTCGTAGCGCTCTTTCGGAAGCTTTCCGAAGATGTTGCGCCCGCTTTCGAGAGATATTTCCCGTTCCGACGAGATTCCTCCCATAACGACAGCCACGCGGGTCTTTCGTGGCGGAGAATCATTCCGACCAGTTTCTGACATAGGAGACACCTGCTCAACTGTAGTGTGTATGAGAAGGCTTATACTGATAAACTCCGGACCTGTAAAGCCCTTTATCAGATCTGGAGCGGGTCCCGCCCGGCCCCATGAACCGAAAGCGCTATCTCTATCAGCCGTGACAGAATATCCTGGGGCAGCATGCCCGCCTCAGCGGCCTGCTCGAAGAAAAACGACGAGGGTGCCATGCCTGATGACGAGTTGGGATCGGTTATAAAAATGTCGCCATTTTTGAGATAGAATCCGTCGATTCTTCCGTAACACCGGAAACCGAGCGTTTCAAAGGCCCGGACTACGTCCCGTTCTATGGCCGCCACCGCTTCAGGCGGAATCGACCTGGGAGGCGTGAACTTCCGGCACTGGCCGGGCATGTACTTGTCATCGTAGGTAAAAAAAGCGCTCCGGGGCTGAATCTCCGTCACCGAAAGCGGACGGGGACCTTCTTTTTCTTCAATGACGATGCAGGAGAATTCGATACCATCGAGATACTCCTCCACCAGCACGGCCCGGTCCAGGACCAGGGCGCTGTCCATGCCGCCCGCAATCCCCTCCCGGTCGCGGACAATGGTGACACCGAAACTTGACCCTTCGCGGGTCGGTTTCGTGACAAGGGGAAAGCCGAAATCCGATGAGAGTTCCTCCTCCACGCCTCCCGGGTCACGGTGCCACCGGTCCTCGCTGATGACACAGCTGCGGGGCACGGCAATGCCGGATCGGACGAAGAGTCTCTGCTGCAGGTCCTTGTCCATACCCAGGGCGGAGGCGAGCACTCCCGAGCCGGTATAGGGGATTCCCAGCAGTTCCAGCATCCCCTGGACGCAACCGTCATCGCCGTACTTCCCGTGAAGGGCGATGAAGGCCAGGTCGATCGTTTTCCGCAGATCCTCGTAGGCTATGCGCTCGGCTTCTCCGACAAGCCGCTCCATGATGTCAACGGTGGTATTCTGGGAAACGAGTTTCCAGGGAAGTATCCAGAGCCCCCCCCGGCCGTCCATGAAGATGGGGATGGCCTCGTAGAGCTCCCGGTCAAGGTTGTCATACACGTTTCGTCCGCTGTTGAGCGACACCTCGCGTTCCGACGACATGCCGCCGAAAATCACCCCGACCCGAAGCTTTTCATGTTTTTCCGTCACAACGATTCTCCGTCACCGCTGAGCTGTTCACCGGGTCTGCAGGTCCCAGGAAAAGGTTACGCCACTGTTGGGGAATACCCATTCATCGTCATTGAGCCGCAGTGTCACCGATTCGCCCCGTCGTGCCGTCACTTCCGGATCGGTCTGCTTGCCGGCGAAAAAAGCGACTTCCCGCACATTGCGCAATCCCGCTCCGGTGTAGTCGAAACAGATCTCAAGTCCTCTGGTGGGATAAACCAGGTATACCGAAAAGGTATTGCTCGTTCGGAGCTTCTTCGTGCTGACTTCGATTTCGACCTTCACCCGGCGGTTCAGACTGCTCCGGAGACCCTCGCCGCCGCACCAGACCTCAAGCCCCCGGTTCGTGTTATCTTTACTGATAATCGGGACCTCCCGGCCGTCGATCCGAACGCCGTCAACCATAAAATCTTCCTCGCTGAAATGATCGGGCCTGGAGGGCAGAATCCACCGGTATTCACAGCGTTCCTCGGCGAACAGCGCCGAGAGCTGCCGGTTGTTCAGGGCGCAGCCGATGAGAAACACCGGATGCCGCAGCATCTTGGTGTACCGGACGCGGGTGGTCACACGGAAATGGTCCCGCTCTTTTTTCCCGGCGGTCAGCCCGCCTTCGGCATCGGCGCGGATCCTGACCAGGTACTTGAATCCCGTCCGCAGCTCCAGGGGGCGGTTTCCCTTGCCGAAGAGCGTTTCGAACATCTCGTAGTAGATGGCGTCTCCCATTTCGACGTTCGAGGCCCGGGCCTGGAAACAGCTCCGTATGATCGCGTCGATCCGGGCGATGGATCGTTCCTCCTCGGGCAGGAATATTCTGCGCAGACGGGGTTCGACGGCATTTTCTTCCCCCCTGTTCAAAAACACCCTGGGGGCCCTCTTCCCCAGGGCGCAGACAACCTCGTAGCCTATGGTACTTGACTGTTCCGCTATTTCTTTCGCCGGGAGGGAAGCCGACCCCTGCCTCCCCAGGAGGACTACTTCATCACCGACGCTGCAGCCGGGAACATCCGTGACGTCAAGGGTACACATGTCCATGGAAATCCGCCCAACCACGGGAACCCGGCGTCCCCGCACCAGCGCCTCGGACCGGTTCGAAAGAACGGCTCCGTACCCATCGCCGTATCCCACGGGAATCGTGGCGATCCGGGCGGGTCCTTTCGTGCGGTAGGTGCGACCATAGCCGATGCTGTACCCGGCGCCCACCTCTTTCATGAGAAGAATGGTCGTTTTGAAGGTCATGACGGGAATGAGATTCACCCTGGACCTCGTTTCCCGGCCGGGATGAATGCCATAGGTCATGATGCCGGGACGGACCAGGTTGAAGTGGTATTCGGGGAAATTTATGACGCCGCCGCTGTTGGACAGGTGCTTGAGGGGAATGTTTATTCCCCGCTTCTCCAGCTCTTCCAGGAGCTCCCGGAAGAGCCTCCCCTGGAGGTGATTGTAGTCGTCATCGATGCACTCGCTGACGGAAAAGTGGGAAAACACGCCTTCGATCGCCACGTGTTCGAGACCGGCAATCATTTCGATCGCCCGGACGGCGTCCCGGTAGAGCAGCCCCCCCCTCCCCATGCCCGTGTCCACTTCCACGTGGACCGGCAGGCGCCCGTTCCTGCCGGCACAGCGCCGGTCAAGTTCGCGCGCGAAGGACGGATCGGACACACAGGGTGTCAGGGAATACTTGATGATCTCGTCGACCTCGGAGCTTGTGGGGGGACTCAGGATGACAATAGGCGCGCTGATTCCGCTCACCCGCAACTGAACCCCCTCGTCGGCGTTGGCCACACCCAGGCAGAATACGCCGTTCTTCAGGGCCGCCCGGGATATCTCGATGGCCCCGTGACCGTAGGCATCGGCCTTGACGACCTGCATCACCCGCACCCCGCCGCCAACGAGACGGCGTATCTCGTTCCAGTTGTGTCTGAAGCTGTCAAGGTCGATCTCGACCCAGTTCCGGTAGTTTCTCGTCATATCAGCCGACCGTCACTTGGTGGTCATTTTAAAGACGCAATCCCATCCCTCTCCCGGAGGATTCTCCCGCAGGGTCTCGCACCTCGTGATGTACATCCGGGAGGGGTAATCATCGGGTTTCATGTCGAGCACCCTCCCGAAGGAGGCAATCGCCTCATCCCACCGGCATTGCCGGTACAGGGCCAGCCCCTCTTCAAAAACGGGAAGGAAGGCATAGTCCCCGACACCGATGGGGCCCAGCAGTTCATAAATCCTGACGGGAAGCTTTTTCCCTTTCACCTGCACGGCGTCCAGTTCCCGGCACAGCAGTTCGTCCTGTATCCTCTCATGGGTAAACTCGCTGATGACGATATTGGTCCCGTATTCTTTGTTGATACCCTCAAGTCGCGCTCCCAGGTTCACGCTGTCACCCATGACCGTATAATCGAAGCGCATGTCGGAACCCATGTTGCCGACCACCATGTCCCCGGTATTGATGCCGATGCCTATATCCATGGAAGGCTTTCCTTCGACGGTCCACTTTGCCTGGAGCACTTTCATCTCGTCCATCATGTCCAGCGCCGTGAGACAGGCCCGCAGAGCGTGATCGGGCTGTTCAAGCGGCGCCCCGTAAACGGCCATGATGGCATCTCCCATGTACTTGTCAAGCAGGCCCTCATGGTGAAAGACTTTCCCGGTCATGGCCGTCAGGTACTCGTTGAGAAGATGTACCAGCTCTTCCGGCGGAAGCATTTCCGATATGGACGTAAATCCCCTGATATCGGAAAAGAGCACCGTCAGGTCTTTCTTGTCTCCCCCAAGCTTAAGCTTGTCGGGGTTCTTCAGCATCTCCTCAATGACGGAACCCGTCAGATAATACTGGAAGGCACCGCGGATTTTCTTCTTCTCCCGCTCCTCGCTGATGTAGCGGTACAGCGTAACCCCCACGTAGATAAGCAGGATGGTCACCACGGGGTATACCATGTTGATCCAGAGATTGTACCGGGCAAAGAGATAATAGTTTACAATGATCCAGGCCGCGGCAAGCAGGACAGAAAAAATAAACCCGTAGAGAGCCTTCATTCTCGAAAGAACGGGGACCATGAGAAGCCCGAGGAGAAGGACCGCCAGCAGATCGGCGATAAAGGTCCAGTCGGGCCGTTTCAGGAAGTCTTCGTGAAGAATGTTGTCGATGACGGTGGCATGGATCTCGATACCGGGATAGACGGTGCTGAAGGGCGTGACCCGGAGGTCGTAGATTCCCGTGGCCGTTGCCCCCACCAGGACGATCCTGTCCCTGAACAGCTCCGGATCCAGGCGCCCCGCGACAATATCACTGATCGAATAGTGGGGAAATGTTCCCCCGGGCCCCCGGTAATTGATGAGCATTCTACCGGCGCCGTCAACGGGAATGATCGTCTCGTCAAAAACAATCCGGTCCACCCCCGCGTCGGAGATGATCATGGCCGACAGCGGCCAGTCCCGGTACACCATCAGCGTGGCAAGAGCGAGAGAGGGGTACATGGCGTCATCGTAGCCGATGGCCAGGGGAGACCAGCGGTTCGTTCCGTCCGGGTCGGGGAGGGCGTTGAAAAACCCCGAGGTTTCAGCAACCTCCGAAAGGACCGGGATATTCGTCGCCGCCGCGAAGGCTTCGATCATAAAGGAACGCCGCGGGGTGCCCGTGTACCGTACCGCCTGGTACTGGGACCCCATGAGGTTCTCCGCTCCCGCCCGCACGGCCTCGGCGGAAAGGTGAGCCGCCTCCTGTTCGCTCGTGTAGAAAAAGTATCCCAGCGTCACCTTCATGGCCTGTTCAATGGCCCGTGCCAGAACCGTATCCGTGTCGGCAGCCTCGATGCGTTTTTCCAGGACCCTGGCAACAGGGTGATCATCGAGGCCCATGCTCTCGATTTCCCTGGCCACTGCTTCCAGCGCATCGATGCTCCCGTGCTCGTCGGGTTCGGCGAAAACAATATCGAAACCGATGGCCTTCGCCCCGTATTCGTCCAGGCGTCCAATAAGATCCGCTATGACCGTCCGCCTCCAGGGCCATCGTCCCAGCTCGGACAAGCTCTTCTCATCGATGGCGGCAATCACCGTTTCTTCACCGGGAACTGCAACGCCCCGGGAGACAAACCGCAGGTCAAGGGTCTTGAGTTCCATGAACGTGAGAAAGGGAACTTTCAGGAAGTAAAAAAGAACCATTCCGACGATGACAAGGATGGCAATTTTGAAAGGAGACGCGGCAAACAGCCTCTGCATCGGGTTATTCACGAACACCGTTCCTTTTTGGAAGATAGGAAATAGTATCAAAGGAGCATTCAAAGTCAAGGGAAAGCAACGGGATAGAAGATCATCCCCGCTGATTAAACTTGACAACGAACCCGCCTTGCGATAAAGAATCCTGCCACCACACAGAAAAAGCCGATGTAGCTCAGCCGGCAGAGCAACTGATTCGTAATCAGTAGGTCAACGGTTCGATTCCGTTCATCGGCTCCAGATATCAAGGGGTTACGTAACTTGCGATGTAACCCTTTTTTCATACTATGGCCCGTGTAACCGCAAACTAACCAATTGGCCTTGTATTAATGCCATTTTGACATAATGGAATGAGAGGTGAAACAAAGCGAATCGGGTTGTCAGGGCGATCATAAAAGTCCGAGCTGGCTCTTTCTATTGAGTCCGTCTTGAAAGTGAGATTTTCTTCGTCATCTGTCCCATGCCACTTTCAAAGACAAAGCTGCACCATGAGCATTCGGGCAAGGCCACTGAATGCGGTTTGAACTGTTCGAGCGATGTCTCATCCTCCAATATTTTAAAAACACCTTGCAATTCCTTTCCTCTTTTGCCATAGATTTGTCTGAATCTGCAAAAAACTCGCATTCTTGCCAAAACCGATAACGACAACGGCGACGGCGATACAACCACAGACACATCAAGCTGCGCCGAGCGCATACAGTATCAGCTACCGACCCATGACTGCAGAGACACGCTCCGAGAGAGAGGACTGGTCTGCCGTGGGAAAGGTACTTGAAAAAAAGAAGTATGTCCTACATTCGGCTGCCGTGGAGAATGATGCAACGCGCCGGCGACAGCCCAGGCTGCTCGATCGCATGCGTCAGGCATTGAGGGCACGCCACTACAGTCGAAGAACGGAAGTATCGTCGATCGGCATCCGGGGTATATGCCGCGATCGGACAAGCGCGGCGTCTTATAAAGAAACCGTCTAAACATTGGTTCGCAAGAGAAATAAAGATGACAAAAACAGATTGGAATCTAATAGTTCAGGGGAACATATCTTTATTATGGTGTGAGTGGAGCATGGAGCCCGAGCATCAGGACAAACTGATGAAAGATGTCATTGAAGAGTTCAAAAAGAAGTTCAGCAATGTGTTGCCATTGAATATAGGAACTCTTTTGATGGCCAGCTACATTCTGTTTGTTTATCCACAGCAAACTGAATTCGATGCAATCGACTTCAGTCAAATAAACACCGGTAAATTCGTCGTTCATGAAGGTACATCAAGTACAGAAAAAACGATTTTGCAGTCGCATAAGGAATGGATTAACACACGGACGCTTCATGTTAAATGGCGACCAAATTGAACTTTGTGACCAGAAAAAAGATGGGAAAGATCCGTTTCGATCAACAATTTCTATTGGTGCATTTGGGGAATTTATCAATGAATTTATGCATGAAGTCAAGAACCAGCATTTTTAAGTAATAGAACTGCGAACAATTTAATAAAGCGGATGCAGAAAAACCGCACCGCTTATCAAGGTGTTAGCGGTAAAAAACGAAGAGGGGAAGAGAATATGAGAATAGCGATATTGTTTCTGGTGATTGTTGCCTTTGTGAGTGGCTGCGCAACTAGCAAAAAACGTACACCTCTGACGGCAGGGAAGGATACAGCATAAACTGTTCCGGTAGCGCCTTAAACTGGGGCATGTGCTATGAAAAAGCCGGAGAGCTTTGTGGAGCCAAAGGCTACGAAGTCCTCGAAAAAAGTGGCGATACAGGTGCTATGGTCACCGCAGGGCAATATGGACTTTTTGGCGGCTCCGTTATCAATAGAAGCATGATAATAAAATGAAAAGATTAAACGAAAAGCCCGTCGGTCGATGGGCCATTAATATTGATTTAGAAGGCTTTGGGCATTTTTACGGCAAGGAAAATCTTGTCCTGTTGTCACTCGGCGAACTTATGGAGGGAATCTTCCGGATTGGTACTCAACACTATCCTGAATCCCCTGATAGAATTTTTGCTCATCAAATTGGCGATGGTTTCGTTATAGTCAGCGATTTCCCGGAAGAAACTTTTTTAAGACCTTTATCAATAGCCATATCCTTGCTTCGACATGTTGCACATTCTGGCCATTATGCCAAGGCTACCATTTCAGGCGGTGATTTTGCGGATATTTTATCTTGCTATCCTTTATCCGTAAGAGACGCAACAGATCCCGACAAAAGAATACGTCTTGGCAGAGGAATCATGACTCTTTTCCCAGTAATGGGGACGGCACTAATTCGCGCTATTTCTGTTGCCAAGAAATGCCCGAGTGGCCCGCTGCTGGCCCTGGCCATCGAAAATCGGGAAAGAATTCCTGAAGGACTCATTGTTCATGAAGTTCCGGCGCAGGGTATCCTTTTGGTTGATTGGATTCACTCGAAAGATGAACTGGCCAAGGATATTGCCAAAAAATCAGATTTGCATTCGCCGGATTCCTTGATGCTATCAATGCACCTGAGAGAATATTGTCAAACGCATCAAGTCAAAGAGGAATGGAAAACAAGCGTACATGATTTCCTTGGAGTATCGATGTGAAAAGCCGCTAACCATCAAATTCAGCGGACACAAAGGGTCGCGCCGCTGATTTAAACGTTGTACGCAAAATTAATCTAAATTTATAGGAGGGCTTATGGCGACTTACAATCTTGATCTGCGCTTCTTCGACCCGAAAAGAGAGGGTATCCCGGCTGCTCCGATTGCAGAAATTTATGTGAAGACCTACTCAGTGGATGAAAAAGACATGATATGCATTAGTCCTCGGTGTGTATCGTTGCACGAGATAGAGTATGAATGTGATCGACTTATGAAGGAGATTGAAGCGATACGAAAGAAGGCTAGACGGAAATTTGTCTCTAAATGATCCTCAATATTGAGGCTTGACGGGAGGGATCCATGAAACTTCACGTAAAGTTTTTGTTTATTCCTTTCTTATCTCTTTGTTTCCTATTACCCAGTTTTGCTGAAGCGGCGGACAAAATCAAATTTCAGTCAGACCCGCTACAAAGGCTTGATGTTCGCTTTCGCTTATTTAGAACTGATAACATGTGGTCATATCTCTTATTAGATACCAGCGATGGCAGGCTTTGGCATGTCACCTATACGACAGACAAAGAGAAAGGTGCCCGTTTAAAAATACCGATCAACGACAAACCATTTGCGACGAAGAATTCTTCAAAGAATGGCAAATTCACTCTTTATTCTACAGATAATATGTGGAATTTCATCCTGATAGACCAAGATGACGGGCGGGCATGGCAGTGTCAGTTTACAATGGAGGCGAAGGAAGAATATCGTTTTTGTTTGCCTATTCATGAAATTAGCGGTCTGCTGGGGAAAAGGTCTGCTTTAGAAAGTGAACAGAGTTGTGAAGATGCGTGCCTTGATATGTTTCTAAGAGGTCAACTCAAAGAGGGGTTTACGGTCCAAGACTGTATCACAACTTCATGTAAATAGGTAAATATTTTTAATAAATGCAGCGTACAACAATGCCATCGAGACCGACGCCGAATGTCATCGGTCGTTTTTCCGTAAAGCGTTGTGGCGGCGCGGCTCATGGCCAGCGTTCTGCACAAAGGAATAAGGAATGGAAACAGTATTCAGTCATATTATTCAAAAGAGACTTTCCCAAGAAAATGAGAATATAGCTATGGAGGCGCTTGCCTTCATCCTTCGATCGTACGACGCTGCTCACTATGGCATGATGAAGCTTCTTCGTGGAATTGACCCACACATGCCACACTTGTGGTTTCAAACCCAGCAGGCTGACGGTGATAATCGCCCTGACATGCAGGGCTGTGAGGATGAAGGACGAATACATATTCTTGTCGAAAACAAGTTTTGGGCGGGTCTCACAGAGAATCAACCCGTATCTTACCTTCGTATACTGGCCGAATACCCTCAACCGACAACCCTCTTATTTGTTGGTCCTGAGGACCGCAAGGAGACGTTGTGGCGTGAATTGCATCAAAGACTGATCGAAAATGAGATGTCAGCTACAAAGGGCGCAACTGTTGGTATTTTTCGCATCGTTTCGACCAGTGCTGGTCCAATACTCGCGCTTACGTCTTGGAGAGCGTTACTTGATGCCTTGGAACCAAGAGTTGCCGATGATAAGGCTGCGAGAAATGACCTCCTCCAGTTGCGCGCACTCTGCGAAGCGGCTGACAGTGACGCCTTTATACCGGTGTCGTCAGCGGAGGTATCTGACCAACGCACCCCTGCGCTTATTCTTCAGCTATACACCGTTGTGCAGACTTCAATTGACTTGGCTGTCAATCAAGGACTTCTTACCGTAAACGGTCTCCGACCGCAGGCAAATTGGGAGCGGATAGGGCGTTATGCGAGATTTGGATGCGACGGTGGTCATGTCGGCGTATAATTTGGAATTCATTTTGGTTATTGGAAAAAGCACGGCATTAGCCCACTTTGGCTACTATTCCACGGGGACTGGGGTTGCGCTCGTGAGGTGCGGCCCTTACTCGAACCGTGGGCTACAAGAGAGAATGTCTTTACTGCCTTTCGCAATGATGAATTGGCGGTCGCCATTGACGTTGCCTGTGGCGAAGACAAAGACCAAGTGGTCAAAAAGGTGATGGATCGTTTCAGAGGGGTTGCCGAGACCGTGAAGGTGCTGAAATCGAAACGAGTTGCACCTGATGATGTGTAGTTGCCCGACTATTTGCAGGAGTTCGTCGCCTCTTCGAAGTGGACTTTCGCCAAGACCATGCCGGAATGGCCCCACGAATACATTGTTCGAGACCGGGTCGACAAAGCGCTATTTGAAGCCCTGGTTCTTCACATCCGTCAATACGGTTTCGAAGGTCGCTTTTACCAGCGTGTTTTCACCTACTTTGCGGAAGGCGGATTTCTTTACTAGACAATGGGAGAATCAATTGAAGAGACGATAATCATTAATCGATGCAAGGAGGAGGGGTCATACGAAAGCCGCGTCAGGAATGGGACACTTCCACATAGTAATCAAGAAACAGAAAAATGATGCAGAACCAGTCATTCCAGCCGACCGAGCAATATGGGTGGTCAATTTCCGAAGAGGCCTCGGGTGCTTATCTTTGGTGCCGCCCGGTGGCTGAATTCTTCGTTCGCTGATGGAAAATAAAGGATGCCTGAGAGAATAGCCCAATACTGTAATGCCCATTTGCACCTGCGAGATGCAGAACTGAGCGAGGAATACTACTATCACAGTCTGCCTTTTTGCATCATCGATGCTGTTTACTCCCTCGCCGCTAGGTACAGCTCGACGAGAAACGCCGTGATACACTTCTGTCATGTTACGGGATTGCAGCGATTGAGGCAACACGGTTCGCCTTATCCCGGCACTGCGGAACAATATTCAGTTCGCCAGTTCGAAGAATTCCTATCCGGCTACGATGATTACCGGCAGATTGCAACTGAAGTATTCGACAACCGTCAAAGGACATCCACCAAGAACGGGATACTCAAGGCTGAAGCCGTACATAGGTTTACCCGAGTTCTAGTGCGCCACAATGTAAACTATTTTCAGGACATACCAACGGTCATCCCAAATACACAATTCGAGTCAGACATCTGCGACATTCCAGGTCAGACGTACGGGACATCACTGAAGTACTTCTTTATGCTCGCAGGGGAGGAAAATATGGTTAAACCAGACAGGATGATCCTGCGATTTCTGTGGCGAGTCATTGGTAATCAGGCAAGCCAACAGAGTGCTCATGCCTGGTTGTCACAGGCACTGAAAATCCTTAACCGGACACACCCAACGCTGACGTTACGCAAGCTGGCCGGTTGTGCGGTGCCATCATTTTTTTCAGAACAGCTTCTTTACGCTCTTTGGAATATTGCATGATCCGATCCTCCTCCGCCCCCAAGGAAACTCCATTATAGAGAGGTTTAGATCATGCGACAACTATCCTGACACAGGGGGATACATCATATATTTAAAACTTTAAGATCCATGTCTGTACCTATGCTCACATATAATGCTGCAAGGAGGCGACAATGGAATTTCAGGACAAGAAAGAAGAATGGTATTTCGAAACATCTCTGGGGCGCAAGGGGCCTGTTACCATCGATACACTGAAGAAAGCATTTCTTGAGGGCCATGTCGACTTCAACACGCTAGTATGGAAAGAAGGTATGGAGAAGGGAGAACCAATAGTTCAATGCATAGACCTCTTCAGCCTACCCGAACAAAGTCTTAATAAAAATAAAACATTCGATACCGTTACGAACCATTCGCCAATCCCAATGTTCGAAACTCCCGCTTTGGCAATTTTTTTGTACTTTTTTGCAGTCATAGCTGTAATAACAGGATTTATAATGTTTTTCTATCTGTGGCCTGAACCTCCTCAACGCGGCTACGAACTGATTATGCAAGAAAGCGAGTGGCTAGCGATAGCATACATGCCATCAATAATTTGGCTCTCTTCAGGAATATCCGGAGCTATAATGGCTGTAATATTCGCAAATATTTTAATTTATCTCGATAAGATTGAGAAGAACACACGAGGAGTTTAGAGTTTCATGTTACCTATGAAGATCTCTGGGCTCAAATTGAAAAAATTAAACCCCTTTTATTCCTCCCCGTTCGCAAATCTGTCGTAAAGGACCTCGACACCGCCATTCCTATAATCAGCAATTCTCCGGATATCTCTTGCTCTGACAGCATCCGGGGTAATGAGCGACTCATAGCATTCATTGAGCGAGATCGTCCGGTAAAAGGGTGTTTTTGTGCGGATAAAGGCAGGATTTTTGATCAGGGATGACAGAATTATTGCTTGTAGGAAACCCCCCGCTTACTGAAAACCATGACAGGAATACAAGCAACGATGCAGGCTATTTTTCATTCTCCGCCCTCACATAGCGCGAAAAATCAGCAAATGCCCATCAAGAGAGAGCTAGATGTAACAATTTAACGTGCCCGCTCACCATCTTCGATTTTTATAAGAAAGTTCCCGCTGAAATGAAAATGACGATACCGACCGCCAATAATATAGGTCCACACGTTATAAGAAGAATAAAGTGGCTCGCCGCACTTATCAATGACTTCCCCCTTGCTCGCCCTAACAGTGACTGTGTTACTACCGCACCTGATCGTATTGGGGTAGGCTGGAGTAGCGGCGATAACGACTAAAAGAATTAGAGCGATACCGATAGCAGGCAATTTCATAACGCCTCCTTACATACAACGACAGACAAAACAATCAAGAAGACCAGCGGATGATTTCGTGGAAGTGGGCATGTAAAATAGCATCTACAATTGGTAACGTCAAGAGTTTTGTGTCACCTCTGTAAGAAAGGGTGTACCTGTTTGTTGTTTCATGTTTTCATGGGCGAACACGGCGTAGAGGATTCGTTCCATGCTGGTTGTATCGGCGAACACTCCCATGGGTCTGGTCCTCCGTTTGACTTCCCGGAACCGTCGTTCGATGGCATTGGTGGTTCGTATCGTCGGCCGGACAGATCGCTCGGCAATGCGCATGAACACAAGCAGTTCCTCCTCGTTTTGTTGTAATGCCGCTGCGGCTTTCGGATAGGGTGCTCCCCAGGTATGGGCAAACGTTTTGAGTGCCGACCGGGCCATCCGGAAGTCGATAACCTCCTTCGTTCCTTCGAAGGTGATGCCCAAGGCAACCAGGCTGTTCGTTTCACCACACCGGCGCCAGTCTTGCGCTTCAGCACCACACCATCATAAACAAGGAATCGATACTTCTTCTGCAGGGGACGCCGGTGAAAGGCGGCAACGACCGAATCCAGAATCCGGGCTACTCTGCTGACGGTGGCGGCACTCACCGATTCTCCCAGGATCGGCAGCAGGGCCTGGGAAACCTTGCGGGTGGAAAGACCAAGAACAAAACAAGACAGAATGATCCGGTCAACAGAGGCAACCCGCCGACTATAGGCACGAATCACCTCAAGAGCACTCCATCTACGCGTACGGGGAACAGCAATCTCGATATCACCCAACTCCGTCAATAAATGACGGGAAAAGGAACCATTCCGGCGATCAGACAGGGAACGACCCATCCGGGCAAGATACTGATCCCTCGAATCATCCATGCGGTCTCGTAAAACAGCAACCAGTGCCTGGCGACCGGCAGCCCGATAATCAGATTCCCAGTCCTGCGAAAGATTCATTTCCTTGATTACCTTATACGCCTGTGAGAGACTACGTACGACTATTGCTTTAGTCATGGGGGTACCTCCTTTGGAGTTTTGGAATATCATCGGTGGTACCCCTTGCTCGTCAGTGACACAAGATATGATACATTACCTAAACCGGAAAAGATGTTGCCAAATGAACCGATCCCTGCTCTAATCCCCTGACTGGCGGCCGGAACACAACATAATGCCCGCCGGCGAGGCACTGAGGAACGATTACACCCTACGACCGCACGAACATCCATGGAGGAGATGCATGAAAAGCCATGACCCCGCACTGATGAACGACATCATCAACACCCTGCGTTTTCTCGCCGTCGACGCAATCGAGAAAGCCAACTCGGGACATCCGGGACTTCCCATGGGAAGCGCCCCGCTCGCGGCGACGCTCTGGCTCAACCATCTCCGGCACAACCCCTCGAACCCCGGCTGGCACGATCGTGACCGCTTCGTTCTCTCAGCGGGGCACGGGTCAATGCTTCTCTACGGCCTGCTCCACCTCACGGGCTATGACCTTTCTCTGGACGACATAAAGAATTTCCGGACCTGGAAAAGCCCTGCACCGGGACATCCGGAGTATGGTTGCGCCCCCGGAGTGGAAGTCACGTCCGGACCGCTGGGTCAGGGAATCGCCAATGCCGTGGGCATGGCCATCGCCGAGTCCTTTCTGGCGGCACGATTCAACAGGCCCGGCTATCCGCTGATTAACCACCACACCTATGTTCTCGCCGGAGACGGCGATCTCATGGAAGGCGTCGCCCGGGAGGCCTGTTCCCTGGCGGGACACCTGCGTTTGGGCAAACTCATTCTGCTCTACGACGACAACAAGATATCACTGGCCGGGACGACATCGCTCTCTTTTACAGAAGACGTCGGAAAGGGCTTCGAGGCCGCCGGATGGCACGTGCAACACGTGGCCGACGGAAACAATCTTCCGGCCATCGACCAGGCCCTGGTCGAGGCGCGTTCGGAGGAATCCCGCCCGTCCCTGATAGCGGTCCGGACAATCATCGGATATGGATCTCCAAAAAAACAAGGTACTTCCGCAGTCCATGGGTCCCCTCTGGGAAGGGATGAAGCGGAGGCGGCGAAACGGCATCTCGGCTGGCCCCCGGCACCCGAATTTTTTGTTCCTCCAGCTGTTCAGGCCCTCGCGGCCGCGTTCCGTCAGCAGGGAGCAGAGCGGGAGTCTGAATGGCGGAATCTTCTCGATCGGTACCGGAAGGCTTTCCCTGAAGACGCGGCCGAATTTGAACGGATCATGGGCGGATGTCTCCCCGAGGGCTGGGAAGCGACCCTGCCGTCCTTCTCCGAAAACCGCGGCACGAGCATGGCGACACGGAAAGCATCGGAGAATGTCATGCAGCGTGTGGGGGCTCTGCTTCCCGAGCTGGTGGGCGGCACGGCGGACCTGAACCCGTCGACCCTTGCCTGGGTCAAGGGAGCGGGAGATTTCCAGTCCCCGGAAGCTTTTCCCGCCAACGGTGTCCAGGGATCCGCAGGAGGTCCCTGGGGGTATGGAGGAAGAAACATCCATTTCGGCGTCCGAGAACACGCCATGGGGGCCATTGCCTCGGGCCTGGCTCTTCACGGCGGCATCATCCCCTACACGGGCACGTTCTTCACCTTTTCCGACTACATGCGGCCTTCCATGCGCTTGGCCGCCATGATGGGAATCCGGGTTATTTACGTCTTTTCCCACGACAGCATCGGCGTGGGTGAGGACGGACCGACCCACCAGCCCGTGGAGCAGCTCATGAGCCTGCGGTGCATGCCCAACCTTTCGGTCCTGCGCCCGGCCGATGCCGCGGAAGTGTCTGAAGCATGGCGGCTTGCCCTGACCAGAACACAGGGCCCGACGGCCCTTGTGCTGTCCCGGCAGGGACTGCCGGTCCTGGATCGTGAACGCCTGGGAGCTGCCGACGGTGTCCGGCGGGGAGGCTATATTCTGTGGGAATCGTCAGGAAAACTCCCGGATATTATCATTATCGGAACGGGATCGGAGTGCGCGATCGCCCTGGCCGCCGGCGAGGAACTTGGGAAGGAAGGCCATGCCGTCCGGGTGGTGAGCATGCCCAGTTGGGATATTTTTGACAGTCAGCCCCGGGACTATCGGGACCGGGTTCTTCCGCCCGCGGTACGATCGAGGGTATCCGTCGAGGCCGGTTCCGTCATCGGATGGGAACACTACCTCGGGCATGAAGGAATCGCCATAGGGATGACGGATTTCGGCGCCAGCGCCCCGGCCGGAATCCTCTACGAGAAGTTCGGCATCACCGTTCGGAAAACGCTGGAAGCAGCGAAAACCCTGCTCGAGAAGAAAGGAATCCCGGGATCATGAAAACGACGATGCGCCTGTCCGGCTTCGACGGTTTCAGGCAGGTGATCGATGATAACCGGAGCCGGCTTCACAAAGAAACCGTTATCAGCCGCATCCTTCAGAAGGATCACACCGTCTGGAAGGCTGATCCCCCGGAAATAGCGAACCGCCTGGGATGGCTCGACGCGCACCGCTCCATGGCCGTCCATGTGCCCCGGATAAAGCGCTTTACCGACGCCTGCAGGCATGACGGCTTTACTGAGGCCATCCTCCTGGGAATGGGTGGATCGAGCTGCGCCCCGGAGGTTTTGCGGAAGACGTTCAGTTTCCGTCACGATTATCTCGATCTCTCGATACTGGACAGTACGGATCCGGGGGCTATTCTCTACCGTACAGCACACATGCCCCCGGCCCGGACCATGGCGCTTGTCGCCACCAAGTCGGGCACAACCACCGAAACCCTTTCCCTGTTCAGGTTCTTTTACAATCTTTTTTCTGAACAGACGGAATTCAAGACGCCCGGTTCCCACTTCACAGCCATTACCGACCCGGGGACACCGCTGGTAGACACGGCCGAACAGTGTTCTTTCCGTGACATTTTTCTGAATGATCCCAACATCGGGGGACGCTACTCGGCACTGTCTTTTTTCGGTCTGGTGCCCGCCGCTCTCTGCGGCATCGACATTTCTTACCTGCTGCTGCGGGGAGAAGCGGCGGCGAAACGTTTCGCCGCCGACGACCTGTCGGAAAGCCGGAACCCCGCAGCCCTTCTGGGACTTCTCATGGGAACCCTGGCAATGGAGGGCGTCGACAAGCTGACGCTTCTCCTGTCCCCTCAAATAAAGGCATGTGCCGACTGGATTGAACAGCTGATCGCGGAAAGTCTCGGCAAGGAAGGACGGGGTATCGTACCGGTGGTGCATGAACCCCCGGCCGGAGAGGATGCTTACGGTCCCGATCGTTACTTTGTCTGCCTGCGTCTCAGGTGGGATACGTCACTGGATGACCGCCTCAAGTCCCTGGAGGCGGCCGGCTTCCCCGTGATTGTCCTCGAAATGGAGGATCTGTACGAGCTGGGGGGACTGTTTTTTCTGTGGCAGGCCGCGACGGCGGTGGCGGGCTTCATTCTTTCCGTGAACCCCTTTGATCAGCCCGATGTTGAATCATCGAAAGCCCTCACCAGGAACATGGTTGAGGAATTCGTGAAAACGGGACGGGTTTCGGAAGAAGCACCTTCACGAACCGACGGCGAGCTTTTGTTTTTCGGAGACGCCCATGGAAAAACCCTCTCCGATGCCTTCAGGTCCTTTGTGGACGGCGCCGAACCATGCTCCTACATAGCACTCCAGGCGTACTTCCAACCCAAGACCGATACGGACCGGGCCCTTCCGAAGCTGCGGGAGGCTATCCTGCGCCGCACCGGCCGGGCTACCACGGCCGGCTACGGCCCCCGTTATCTTCACTCCACCGGCCAGATGCACAAGGGCGGGGGAGCGGCGCGCTTCATACAGCTGACGGCCAACGACGCCCATGACGTCCCCATCCCGGACAAGGTGGGGAAATCCGCGTCTTCACTGTCCTTCGGAGTTCTCAAGGCGGCCCAGGCCCGGGGGGATCGGGAGGCTCTCTTGAACGCGGGGCAACCGGTGGCGGTAATCCACCTGGGAGACGACAGCACGGCGGGCCTGCGGATCCTGGCCTCCGCGCTTTCCTGAACAGGCGTTCCTTCCTGCTCGGGGAAACGTGTGGAAAGACGCTTTGAGTATGGCTGAACCGATCAAATTTTTCGAGACAATCACCATTGAAACGCCCCGCGAAAGCATCTATCGGCGCCTGGGGTACCGAAAAAGCACGACCGTTCTGTCTTCCGAGGAAAAGCGGACCGTCGACAGAGTCATCGATCATGCCCGTTCCCTGGTCCGCCTGAAAGGGGCGGCCCTGCGCGCGGCCATTGAGGATCGGGATGAAAAAACCGTGGTTCTTGCAGGCGGCGCGCGCTTCAGAAGCTCCCGGTTAGCCGTTTTTCTTGAGGGCTGCGACGAATGTCTCGTCATGGGTGCCACCGGGGGCGGGACCGTCATGGAGGCCATCGCCTCCGACACCGCCCGGGACAACCTGACGGAGGCGGTCATTGTCGATGCCGCGGCAAGTGAAATGGTGGACGCTTCTCTTGACTGGATAACGCGCTACTACGCGGGTCTGCTCCGAAGGGAGAGAAAAGGGCTTTTAAAACGGCGCTACTCGGCGGGATACGGTGATTTCGCGCTGGAACACCAGCATATGATCTACGAGATGCTCGATCTCGCGCGGCTGGACGTTACGATCAATGAGCAGGCCCTGCTCATTCCGGAAAAATCCGTAACGGCAATTACGGGCATTCGAACACTATAAAAACGAAAACCCGGGAGATCTTGTGACACTGAAAGCAAACCATAGGATCCACGCAATTCTGAAAGACCGCTGTATCGTTCTTGACGGGGCGACAGGTACGGAACTGCAGAAGCGGGGAATGCCTCCGGGAGTCTGCCCGGAGGTCTGGTGCCTCGACAACCCCGACGTAATCCGCGACATTCATGAGGGCTACCTGAAGGCCGGCGCCGACATCATCTACACCTGCACCTTCGGCGCCAACCGTTTCAAGCTGGCCCAATACAACCGGTCCGACGTATACGGGATGAACCGGGATTTGGCCCGAATCGCCCGCCGGGCGGCGGGAAGGAAGGGGCTTGTTGCCGGGGACATCGGGAGCACCGGGCGTTTCGTGGAGCCCTTTGGAGACCTTGCCTTCGAGGAAGCCGTGGCCGTTTTCACCGAGCAGATTCGGGGTCTCGTCGACGGCGGGGTCGACTTGCTTGTCATCGAAACGATGATCGATATCCAGGAGGCCCGGGCGGCACTGCTGGCGGCACGGGAAGCGGCGGACCTGTTCACTCTGGTGACCATGACTTTCGAGGAGGGGGGACGGACACTCACCGGAACAGATCCTGCCGCTGCGCTTGTCACGCTCCAGAGCCTCGGCGCGGATGCCGTGGGCTGCAACTGCTCATCGGGACCGGCCGAAATGGTCCGCCTCATCGGGGCCATGAGCCCCGTGCGCGCCGTACCCCTGGTCGCGAAGCCGAACGCCGGCATGCCCCAGATGAGGGACGGGGAGACTGTCTTTTCCATGACACCCCGTGACTTCGCCTCCCACGCCCGGTCATTCCTGGCTCTCGGCGTCGCATTCCTGGGCGGATGCTGCGGAACGACTCCGGAGCATATCAGAGAATTGAAAGATTCCCTTCAGGGTCTGCGGCCGGAGGGACGGCTCCCGCACCGGGTAAGCGCCCTCAGTTCATGCCGGAAGGCCCTCTTCATCGAGCAGGGGAACCCTCTCCTGATTGTGGGAGAGGGAATCAACCCCACGGGCAGGCCGGCCCTCCAGGAAGAACTCCGCCGGGGCCGGACAACGATTATCGAGCGTCTGGGCCGGGACCAGGAAGACCAGGGGGCCGACCTCCTTGACGTCAATGTGGGCGCTCCCGGCGTGGACGAACCCGCCATGATGGTATCGGCCCTGAAAGCCCTGTCAGCGACCGCCACGCTTCCGCTCGTGATCGATTCGCCCGATCCGGCGGTCATTGAAGCCGGGCTGCGGATCTATCCGGGCCGGGCCCTCATCAATTCCATTTCCGGCGAGTCCTCACAACTGGAAGTCATGCTTTCCCTCGCGGCCCGCTACGGTGCCATGTTCATTCTGCTCCCCCTGGCCGAAGGTGGTGTTCCCGGAAACGCCGGGGAACGCAAGGACATCATACGATCTGTCTATCGAGAGGCGCGGCGCAGGGGATTCACAAAGGCGGACATCGTCATCGACGGGCTCGTCATGACCGTGTCCACGGACGCCGCGGCACCCCTTGAAACCCTTGCAACCGTCGAATGGGCGACCCGCTCCTTCAAATGCCCGACGATACTGGGACTGACCAATGTGTCCCACGGACTGCCCGCACGAAAGTGGCTCAACGCCGCTTTTCTCGCCATGGCCCAATCCCGGGGATTGACCATGGCCATCGCAAACCCGGCGCAGGAAGAACTCATGCACGTAAAGGCAGGCGGTGACGTTCTTACCGGCCGGGATCGGGACGGAGCGGCCTTCTGCGGACGATTCGCCGAAGGGACGACGGAAAAGAGACGCGACAGGTCCGGGGAGAACCGGCTTCCCCTGGAAGAAAAAATAGCACGGGCCGTCAGGGAGGGGTCCCGCGAGAGCATCGAAGCATTGCTGAAGGCGGCCCTCGACAACGGCATCCATCCCGAGGACATTCTGTCGGGCATGCTCATCCCCACTATATCCGACGTGGGAATCGGGTACGAACGGAAAGAACTCTTTCTCCCCCAACTGGTCGCCGCCGCCGAAACGATGCAACGGGGAGTGGCATACCTGGAACCGCTGCTGAAAAAGGACCGGAAAAAATCAGCGGCACCGGGAACGATCGTCATGGCCACCGTGGAGGGTGACATTCACGATATCGGGAAAAACATCGTTATCCTCATGCTCAAAAACCAGGGATACACCATCATCGACCTGGGCAAGGACGTGCCCGCCGAACGGATCATCGGAGAAGCACGCCGTGTCCGGGCCGACCTCATAGGCCTTTCGGCCCTCATGACGACCACCATGGTTTCAATGGAGAAAACCATACTCAAGGCGCGCTCTGAAGGACTTACCTGCCCCATCATGGTGGGAGGTGCCGTGGTGACATCTTCATGGGCATCCTCAATCGGGGCCCACTACGCCAGAGACGGCGTCGACGCCGTCCGCAGGGCCGACACCCTGTTGAGAACGACATCAAAAGCAAAATAAAAGAGAATCCCGTGGCATCACGGCCTCACCATGGCTGCGGGACTCGTACCGTGTCTTGATTTGCTGTTTCCCGGAACAGTGGAATCCGGAACTCCCCGTGGGAGAGGGTGGTCGGAGGAATTCGTTTTTACACGGGACTAGCGTGATGACTCGACGTATTCCACGATCTTTGAAGCGATTGTCTGCACCGTCTCCTCAAAGCGCCCCTCATCCTTCTCAAGGAGCGTCAGTCTGAACCCGGGAAGGGACGTGAAGAATGACGTAAGCGGCACGAGACAGATACCCGTCGCGGCCAGGAGATAGTACACGAAGCGCTTGTCGTATTCCATTTTGTCACTCATGATCGATTCCGCGTAATCCCGGATTGCCGGCTCGTCAACGGCAAGATTCTGCCTGCTGTTGAGCACGGCCTCGTTGAAAACGACGGTCATGTAGAAGGCGCCGTTGGTGCGGTTCACCACTATGTAGGGAACGTCTTTCAGAATCGAGAAGGCTGTTGAGGACAGTCTCTCATAGTGGCGATTCCGGGCTTCCAGGTAGGCGCCGTACTCCGGGTGGGTCATTATTTTGGGAATCGCCATCTGTGGAAGCGTGGTGGAACAGACCTCGGACATCTTCTGGGTAAGAATGGCCGCTATATACCGGGAAAAGGTCTCGTCCTTGTCGGCATTATAGACTTCAATCCATCCGCACCGCGCACCGGGCCAGGGAAATTCTTTCGAAATCCCTTTCATGCTCATGCCGGGCACATCACCGATGACATCGGAAAGAGGCAGGGTCTGCTGATCGTTATAGATGATGTTCCGGTAGGTCTCGTCGAAGATGAGGAACAGGTCGTACTCCTTGGCAATGCTCACGATCTTCTGAATCGTCTTGGGGGGATAGACAAACCCCGTGGGATTGTCGGGGTTGATCACCAGCGCTCCCACGATGGTATTGTGGCTTTTGACTTTCCGCTCCAGTTCGGCGATATCGGGATGCCAGTTGTGATAGGGGTTCATACGGTATGTATTGGGGGGGAACGAGGCGTGATGAATTTCCGAGAGAAGATGAGTGGAATAGGTCGGCTCGGGCATGATAATCCGCGCGTCTATTCTCATGGCACTGTAGGCGCGGGCAATGGCATCTCCTAAGCCGTTGAAGAATATGATGTCCTCCATATGAAGCTGGTACTTCCCGCGCCTGGAGACTTCTTCGGCAATGAACTCGCGCGTTTCATTGATACCCTTCGTTGGAGAATAGGCATAGGAGCCGTCATCGCGCATGAGTTCGATGAGCGTATCCTTCATCCAGTCCGGGACCGTTTCACCCTTTGCTATGGGATCTCCGATATTTTCCCAGGTTATCTTTTTCCCGTATTTCCGAAGTTTATCCGCTACACCGACAATGTTGCGTATTTCATAGGTAAGACCCGTTCCGCTCTTTGCTATATCGAATCTCATGGAAACCTCTCTCGAAAAGGATAATTATATATTATGAAGTGAAATACGTTTCATGTCAAAAGAAATATTATCATAAGCAAATATGATGGTCCCGTAAAAAGTCCAACTCATGTAACATTCTAAAATAATTTAGTATTTGCGCATTTTCTTCTTGACGTCTTTTCTGTAAAGTGGTATGAATCATGTTAAATATTAATGAGATAGGTGCTG
>JALOBE010000022.1 GCA_023228425.1 Syntrophales bacterium | reverse complement strand
GTTTATTTTGAGGAGACGGACGATATGATTGCGGCCATTACCAGGGAAAAAGAAATCAAGAAGTGGCGAAGAGAAAAGAAAAACAGGCTGGTAGAACGGATGAACCCCGGGTGGGAAGATTTAAGTGAGACGCTGTAAGATTTCTCAGTCGCTTCGCTCCTTCGAAATGACGGTTATGGGCGTCCCTCCTTCGAAATGACAAACCCCTGTCATTCCGAACCGCCGAAGGCGTGTGAGGAATCTGTATCACACCACAGAAGGAGGGTTTTGTCATGACGACCACAGGCTACGTCTACATACTGACCAATTGGAATAACCAGGTCATGTATACCGGGGTGACGAGTAATCTTGAGCGGCGAGTGTACGAGCACCGAAACAATCTTGTGAAGGGATTTACAGCGAAATACAACATATACAAGCTGGTTTATTTTGAGGAGACGGACGATATGATTGCGGCCATTACCAGGGAAAAAGAAATCAAGAAGTGGCGAAGAGAAAAGAAAAACAGGCTGGTAGAACGGATGAACCCCGGGTGGGAAGATTTAAGTGGGACGCTGTAAGATTTCTCAGTCGCTTCGCTCCTTCGAAATGACGGTTATGGGCGTCCCTCCTTCGAAATGACAAACCCCTGTCATTCCGAACCGTCCGCCTCCCCTTCCTGTCATTCCGAACCGTCCGACCGCCCCCTTTCCTGTCATTCCGAAGCGCCGTAGGCGCGTGAGGAATCTTGATCACGCATCCCCCCGGGATTACACAGCCTCTCAATCCGGACCGCCACACTCCCGTCATTCCGAACTGTCCGGTTGCCCCCTTTCCTGTCATTCCGAACCGCTGCCCCCCGCCGTCATTCCGAACCGCCGAAGGCGCGTGAGGAATCTGTATCACACCACAGAAGGAGGGTTTTGTCATGACGACCACAGGCTACGTCTACATACTGACCAACTGGAACAACCAGGTCATGTATACCGGGGTGACGAATAACCTGGAGCGGCGAGTGTACGAGCACCGAAACAATCTTGTGAAGGGATTTACAGCGAAATACAACATATACAAGCTGGTTTATTTTGAGGAGACGGACGATATGATTGCGGCCATTACCAGGGAAAAAGAAATCAAGAAGTGGCGAAGAGAAAAGAAAAACAGGCTGGTAGAACGGATGAACCCCGGATGGGAAGATTTAAGTGGGACGCTGTAAGATTTCTCAGTCGCTTCGCTCCTTCGAAATGACGGTTATGGGCGCCGCTCCTTCGAAATGACGGGATGTGGGGGAGTTCCTTCGAAACGGCAAGTAGGGGGGCGCACCCTCCATCTTCGAAACGACACAGAGGGAGGCTTCTTCGAAAGAACGGTTGTGGGCGTCGTTTCTCTGGAATGTGATACGAGGGCTTCACTCTTTCACAGGACAAACATGGACGCCGCTCTTTCGAAATGACAAGTTTCGGGTTCGTCGGACCGCCGTCAGTCCCTGACGACTTCCTTGATTTCGGGGACATCCTGTTTGAGGCGCTTTTCGATGCCGCTTTTCAGGGTCATCTGTGCCATGGGGCAGCCCGCGCAGGCGCCCGTGAGTTTTACTCTGACCACACCGTCGTCGCTGACATCGACAAGCTCGACGTCTCCACCGTCGGCCTTCAGGGCGGGCCGTATTTCATCGAGGCTTTTCCTGACTTTGTCTTTCATGCTCTTTCTCCGGCGGGCATTTGCCGCACGGTGTTTATGATAGGCAGGTTTTTTCAAATGTCAATCGGAGGAGTCTTTTTGTTGAAAACACCGGGCCCATGAAGTAACATGCTTTTCCGGAATGACGGTTTCTGCCCCGTACCGCGGCACAGGCCTTGTACGACAACCATGACGCCGGGACCGGCCTATCCGGCAAAGGAGCGTTCCTGTTGACATCCCTGCTCAATTTTCTTGCCTCCCTGTCGATTGTCCTGCTGACCATCGTCAGTGCCGGTCACGCCCTCATTTCCAAGCGCGACCCCAAGGCTTCCATGGGCTGGATCGCCCTGTGCGTCCTCGTTCCCCTGGGAGGCCCCCTGTTATACTTCTTTTTCGGCGTCAACCGGGTACGGACCCGGGCCAGAAAGCTCCGTCCCGAGGAGGACGAACCACCGTACAGAATCTATGATGGGAGAGCGGAGCAGGAACTGGTGCGGGCCTTTGCCGTCAACGCCGCGGACTGCGCCGAACTGGTGAACATTTCCGGCGCCGTTACGAAACAGCCGCTGGTGGGAGGAAACAGCGTCGATCTGTATCACAATGGGGAGCAGGCCTATCCAGCCATGCTCGAAGCCATCAGGGAGTCTCGGGAGTCCCTGTACCTGACGACCTACATTTTCGAAACAAACACGACGGGACGGCACTTCATCGCGGCCCTGGGCGACGCGGCCCGCCGGGGTGTCGATGTGCGGGTGATTCTCGACGGCATCGGGGAATGGTACTCTCTGCCCCGGGCGGGGACGCTCCTCCGCCGGGCAGGCGTTGCCGCGGAACGGTTCCTTCCGCCCCGCCTGATCATGCCGACCTTTCACATCAACCTTCGCAACCACAGAAAACTGCTTGTGGCCGACGGCGTGACGGCCTTTGCCGGAGGCATGAACATCGGAGACCGTCACCTGGCGGAGAACCTGGAGAATCCCGCGCGGGTGGTTGACATGCATTTCCGGCTTGAGGGCCCTGTGGCTTCCCTCCTGGAGGCTGTTTTTCTCGAGGACTGGGCCTTTGTCACGGGACAGCACCGATCCGGGACGGATTACCGGCGGAAGCCTCCGTACATTTCCGAAAGCGACCCTCCGGACGGTCTGGCCCGGGAAAACGGGCGATTCGAGGGCATCCGGCCTCCCGGGACAACGGAGAGAAAATCAATGGCGCTCTGCCGTGTCATTACCGACGGTCCCAATGACGATCTGGACAAGCTGTCGGTGATTCTCAACGCGGCCGTCACGGCGGCCCGGAAATCGATCACGATCATGACGCCCTATTTCATTCCGCCCCGGGGACTCATGGCGGCCCTCCAGGCGGCGTCGCTTCGGGGAATACAGGTGAGCATCATTCTCCCCGAAGAAAACAATCTTCCCTTTGTCCACTGGGCAACACGAAACCTGCTCTGGGAACTGCTCATGTGGGGCGTCGAGGTATATTATCAGCCACCGCCCTTCGTTCATACGAAGCTTTTTATCGTTGACGGGTACTATATCCATATCGGATCGGCAAACATCGATCCCCGGAGCCTGCGGCTCAATTTCGAAGTGGCTGTCGAAGTCTATGATCGCCCGCTCGCTGCGGCACTGGCGGATCATGTGAAACGGGTGTGCCGGGTGTCGCGGCGCGTGACGCTCCAGGAAGTGGACAGCCGACCATTACCGCTGCGCCTTCGGGACTCCCTGGCCTGGCTCATGTCGCCCTATCTGTGAGGAATGATGATGGAGCATCCGCGTCTCAGACGAGACATACAGCTTGTTGCCACGGTCTACCGGGGCCGGCGGGTCATCCTGTTTTCCGATCCCTTGAGGCTCTCCGGCGATACTATCGCGCTGGACATGGCCCTGTACCGGTTCCTGGAAAAGCTCGACGGCCGCCACGACCGGCGGGACCTTCTGGAAAGCCTCGCCGGGACGGGGTTTCCGGGAGCCCTCACCCTGGATGACGTGGACGGCCTCCTGTCTCACCTGGACCGTCACTACCTGCTGGACAGCCGGGGGTTCAGGGAAACGGAGAGGGCCTTGCGGGAGACCTTCGAACGCGAAAAGGACCGCCTGCCTGTTTTTGCCGGAAGGGCCTACAGCTCCGACCCGGTGGAACTGGCGACAACGCTGGATGCCCTCGAAAACGATCTTCCGGCCCTCGGCCGGGATGACACAGGCACTGCCGTCACGGGCCTGCTGGCACCTCATATCGACACGACCGTCGCCGGGAACCTCTACGTTGACCTCTACCGCCGTCTCCGGGGCCGGCGGTACGACCGGGTCGTCGTTCTGGGAATCAATCACCAGGGACAGGACGGACTCTACTCGGTCTGCGACAAGGGATTCCTGACGCCCTTCGGCAGGGTCGCGCCGGACTCTGACTTTATCGGCGAGCTTAAGGGGCTCCTGCCGCCGGGGGCCCTTGCTTCCGATGATTTCGGCCATAAAATGGAACATTCCATCGAGCTGCAGATCCCCTGTCTTCAGCACTACCTCGATCGGCCTTTCCAGATCGTGCCGATCCTCTGCGGCTCGCTTCACCCCGTCATCGAGGACGGCGATGCGCTCGAAGACCGGCGCTTCGCGGAAACCGTCCAGGTGCTGGAGAGCATGATTGCCCGTCGGGGCGGCGGGACGCTGGTTGTTGCCGCCGTCGATTTTTCGCATCTGGGGCATAAGTTCGGACACCACGAGCCCGCGCCGGTCATCCTGCCCGAGGCCCTTGAAAACGACAGACGCATCCTGTCCCTCATCGAGCAAGGAGACGCGGAAGGGCTTTTCAGCAACGCCTGCCGGACGGATCACCGGTTTCACGTCTGCGGATTTCCGGCGATGATGGTTTTTGTCCGCCTCATGCGTGAAAGCAGGGGAAGGCTCCTCGATCACCGGGTATATCACGAAGATGCCACGGGAAGCGCCGTGACCTACGCCGCCATGGTTTTTGAGCGGGCCTCTGACGGATGACGGTGTCGACACACAGGCCGGAACGCGCCGGCAGGCACTCCGGCAGGTCCGCCTCTCCGCCCGGCCGGAGAGAGATTATGAAAATGATGATTGTCTTTCTGACGGTCTTCCTCCTCGTATACGGAGGAATGCACCTGTACCTGTTCACGCGCCTGGGCGATCTTTTTTCCCCGGGACCCGCGGGAAGCCTCCTCATGGGGGGCCTGGCGGTCTTTCTCGTGGTCTCACCCATCCTGGTGCGTTTTGTCGAACGGCATGGACCGGAGGGTCCGGCTCTCCTGTTCGCCTACGCGGCCTATACCTGGATGGGATTTGTCTTTATCACCCTTTCGCTGCTCATCGTCTTCGACATACTGCGTTTGCCCCTGTCTCTTGCAGGGTTCGGCGGTTCGCGCCTGCTTGCGGTTTCCACAACCACGGCCCTGTCCCTGGTTCTCGGCCTGGGACTCTCTGCCTGGGGCTGTTACGAGGCCCGGAACGTCGGTATCACGCACATTACCATCGAGACGCCGAAACTGCCCGATCACCTGGAGCGGTTCCGCATCGTTCAGATTTCCGATGTGCATCTGGGGCTGGTATTCCGCGAAGGCAGGCTTTCAAGGATTCTCGACCTGGTCAGGGAAGCCGGGCCTGATCTGCTCGTGGCCACCGGCGACCTTGTGGACGGCCAGATGGATCACATCGCCGGGATGATTCCTCTCCTGCGGGCCGTTGAACCGCCCTGCGGAAAATACGCCGTCATGGGAAACCATGAGTTCTATGCCGGCGAAGACCATGCACAGGAATTCATGGAGTCGGCAGGATTCCGGGTGCTGCGGGACGAAACGGTCACGATTCTCGACGGCGCCATGGTTATCGCCGGTGTCGACGATCCCGCCGGCCAGGGACGGTCACCCCTGCGTTCACCCCGGGGTTTCGGAGAGGGCGAACCGGAAGACGGCCTGCTTGCCGGGACCGCCACCGGGTCCTTCCGCCTGCTCCTGAAGCACCAGCCCACGGTGAGCGGTGCCGACCCGAGCCCCTTTGATCTCCAGCTGTCGGGCCACACCCACCGGGGACAGATCGCCCCCTTCAACCTCGTGACAAGTCTCTTCTACCGGTATGCCTCGGGGTATCACCACCTGCCCGGAGGGGGACGGCTCTACGTCAGCCGCGGTGCCGGCACCTGGGGCCCGGCCATGCGGATCCTCTCCCCGCCGGAAGTGGTCGTCATCGATCTTGTCAGAACATCCCCGAAGGATGGAACCTGAAGGATTCCTGCGCCATGCCCGCAAAAGCGGGCATCCGGTGACGTTCACTTCTACAGGGGACAATGCGAACGACAGGTCATTGCCGCAAAGGCGGCAATCCAGGGGGTTCCATCGCACGAACAGAAACCCGCATCCGTCATTGAGGCCGCCCCGTTACGTCATTTCGACCGGAGGGAACCGGAGGGAGAAATCTTTCACGATGACAAGTGAAAAGCAAGATTTCTCGTCGCTTCGCTCCTCGAAATGACGGAGTATGGGTGCTCCTCAAAATAACGGGATGTGGATGCTCATCGAGAAGACGGCACCACGGACGCCCTTCCACATAACGGGATGTGGGTACTCCTCAAAATGGTGGAATGTAACAAGCCCACCATACCAGCGGATCACCGTCATTCCGAACCGCCGAAGGCGTGTGAGGAATCTGTATCACGGATGCTCCTCTGAATGACGGTGTCATGGGTGCCCCTCGGAATGCGGCACCACGGACACCCTTCCACATAACGGGATGTGGGTACTCCTCAAAATGGTGGAATGTAACAAGCCTCTCGAATTGACAAACGTCAACGCCCTCACTCCGGACTCCCGCATTCGCGGGAATGACGGAGGGGTAGTGGCGGCGAAAGGTTGGGGCGGCGGAGTGTTCTGAGTCTGTCGTCAGGTCCTCATTGTTTCAGGCCGTACTTCTTCATTTTGTACCGTAGCGTCCGTTCCGTGATGCCCAGGATGTCGGCGGCCCGTGTCTGGTTCCCCCCGGCTTTCTCCAGGGCCTGCTCTATAAGCTGGCACTCAAGGGTTTCCACGGAATCCTTCATCAGGCCCCCCGTGGCGCCGACGGCGGCGCCGGGACGGTGAGGCAGGGCGTCCTTGAAAGGCAGGTCCCGCAGCGATATGACCCTGCTCCGGGTGATCACGGCGGCCCGTTCGATGATGTTTTCCAGTTCTCGCACGTTGCCCGGGTAATCGTACTTGAGGAGAAGGTCCTGTGCCTCGCTGCTGACGCCCTCGATGGGCTTTTCGTTCTCCCGTGCGAAGCGGGTGATGAAATGGCTGACCAGGAGCTCGATGTCCTCTTTTCGTTCCCTGAGCGGGGGAATGTGCATGGCCACCACGTTCAGCCGGTAGTACAGGTCGTCCCGGAAGGTCCCCTCCTTCATGCGTTCTTCCAGATTGCGGTTGGTGGCGCTGATGATTCTCACATCGGCCCTGAGCGTCTGGTTCCCTCCCAGGCGCTGGAACTCCCGTTCCTGGAGGAAGCGGAGCAGTTTTACCTGCACCGGCGCCGACAGCTCGCCGATTTCATCGAGGAAGAGCGTGCCCTCGTCGGCCTCTTCGAAGCGCCCGACGCGGCGTGCCGTGGCTCCCGTGAAGGAGCCCTTTTCGTGGCCGAAGAGTTCGCTTTCCAGGAGCGTCTCCGGCAGGGCGCTGCAGTTGACGACGATCATGGGCTTGTCCGCCCGCGGGCTGGTTCCGTGTATGAGACGGGCGAAGAGTTCCTTCCCTGTGCCGCTTTCTCCCTGGATGAGAACCGTGGCCCGGCTCGCGGCGACGCGGCCTGCCATGTTGATGAGCGATTCCATACTCGGACTCCGGTAGATGATCCGGCCTCCGTCCATGTCCTTTTTCCAGAGTTTCTGCCGGAGGATCTCGTTTTCCCGGATCAGCGTACGCCGCTCCGCAGTGCGGTCGATGAGCAGGAGCAGTTCATCCAGTTCAACAGGCTTCGTGATGTAGTCCAGGGCACCCTCTTTCATGGCCTGTACCGCCGTTTCAACGGTGCCGTAGGCGGTCATCATGATGATGTCGATGGAAGGATTGATGCCTTTTATTTTTCGGAGCGTCTCGAGACCATTCATGCCGGGCATCTTGAAGTCCAGAAGAACCATGTCGATCTGACCGTCCAGGACCTGGTTCAGGGCTTCGTCGCCGGTGCCGGCCTCGGTGATCATGTGCCCTTCCCGGGCGAGAAAATCCCGAAGCAGCTCCCGTTGCGTCCGTTCGTCTTCGGTGATAAGAATGTTGAGTCCCTTCATTGCTATGTGTCTCCCGATCGCGGCTCACACAGGGGAAGGATGATCTCGAAGGTGGTGCCCCTCCCCTTGTTGCTGGCGGCATGTATTTCGCCTCCGTGGCCGTCTATGATGTCATGGGCCAGCGTCAGCCCCAGTCCCAGCCCCTTTTCTTTGGTGGTGTACTCCGGGTTGAAGATCTGCTCCAGTTCATCGGGGGCAAGACCCGAACCCGTGTCGGCGATGACCACCGCGACGCGGCTGTCCGGCCGCGGTTCGACGTCGACACAGATTGTGCCCGTGCCGGATATTGACTCCGCCGCGTTTTTCACGATGTTGTACAGGGCCTGGGTGAGCTTGTCCGCATCCATGGAAACCAGGGTCTCACCCTCCAGGGAGCTTCGCAGAATGATGCCTCCGTCCTGCAATTCTGCTTCCATGACGGCCAGCATCTTCCGGAGTACCTCCTCAAGGGAGCGGGGATGCAGCTCCATGCGCCTGATCCTGAAAAAGGTGACGAATTCCTCTATGATCCCGTTGAGTCGCCGGATTTCATCCCGTATGACGCCCGATATGCGGCTGAAGTCGTCCCGGTCGTCTTCGTCCCTGGGAGAAAATTCCCGTTGCAGCCGCTGGGTGGCTATGCTGATCGCGTTGAGGGGGTTGCGGATTTCGTGAGCCACGCCGGCTGCGAGCTGACCCAGCGCCGAGAGATGCTCCGCCCGGCGAAGCCTCTTTTTCATCTCCTCGACCCGATGGAGCTGGTTTGCCTGGTTCCGGTAGAGCCCCACCGTGGCCAGGGTACCGATGAGGGCGAGGATGACGGTGGTAAAGGTCATCCGGTTCCTGTTTTCCGCCAGGATCGAGCGGGCGCGGTTCCACTTGAGGCCCAGGCGGGCGTAGCCCACGACATCTCCGTCCAGGTGCAGCGGCGCCGCGACTTCCAGAAAATGGCTCCCTCCGGCCTGAAGCTTCCGGCTCGCCACGTCCTTTCCTTCCGGAACATTCAGGAGCGGCAGGTTTGCCGCGGTGATGCCTGCCTCCGGCAGATCCCCCGCCTCACCCAGGATGTTTCCCTCCCGGTCCGTCACATCGAGCCAGGCAAGTTCATGCTCCCAGCCGATGCCCCCCACGACTTTTTCCACGGCAATTCTCGTGGCCCAGTATTTTGTCTTTCCCTCGTCCAGGGCGATGATGTACAGATCCTGCCCGTCGCTCCGCAGGGCCGCCACAAAGCTCATGGCCGACGGAAGGCCCAGGGATTCGAAGAATTCCCTCATGAGCTTTTCCTGTTCCCCCCTCCGGGAGAGAGGAACATAGAGCGGCTCGTCAGGCGCCGTGCCTCCGCTGAGCAGGGTAACGCGGCCCCACCAGTTGAGAACGGCGATGAGGGTCACTTTCTCGCGGGCGGCGATCTCATCGAGATCTTTTTGGGAAAGGGTGCCGTCACGCTGGCGTCCTTCGATCTTCTGGGCCACCCGAATCAGAGAGTTCACGAACCGCTGACGTATGTGGTACTCGGTTTCAGAGAGTTCGACGATGGAATAGCCAAGATCCCCGCCCTGGGTCCGCACCAGGAAGTCCAGGTCTTCCTGGGCGACGTTCTCGATGGTGGCGACAATGTCCAGGCCCCGGTTTTCCATGAACTCCACCAGGGTGCCGTCCAGGCGCCGCAGGTCCATGAATCCCATGATCAGGATGAGACTGACAAAGACCGCCACCACCAGGAAGACCGTGAGGGGTATGATATAGCTTGAAAATGCCTTGGTATCCTCGTCGGGGCCGGGTGTCCTGTCCCGTTCCTCCTCCGGAGGGGCGTCGTTCTCGCTCATGGGGCAGCCGCTCTCATCTCCCTGATAGTGTGATGAAACGAATAGTATACCACCCCGCCATCTATTACAAGGGGGAGTGGTATGACTCCGGGGAGCGCCCATATTCCGTCATTTCAGAGGAGCGAAGCGACGAGAAATCTTGCTTTTCACTTGTCATCGTGAAAGATTTCTCCCTCCGGTCGAAATGACGGAAAGGGGCGGTTTTATAAAAATTGTACCATTCCCTGGCCGGCCCGTTCAATCATTCGACAATTTTGTCGAATAGGGCCGCACAGAGTGGCGTTCTTCTAACGACTTGATTTATAAGGAAAATACAAGATACGCCTCGGTTGCCTTCGACAATTCTTTCCGGTTTCCTCGGGCCGTTCATTCCGGAAGGAACCTCGAAAACTCCAGTCATAACATGCACTTCAGCCTTTCCGGCCACATCCGGCACGGTTCATGCTTAATAGTAAGGCAAGAACAAACCGGAAACAAACCTCCAGGGTCCGGTTTAAACCGTAGAAGGACTGTTGAGACAAATATTTTGTCCCCCCGCCGGTTGCACGAGCCGGTCAGGGGGACCGGGAAGCGTCGGCTTCCAGGGAACGCACACCATCTACGACAGGGAGACCTCGAGTCTCCCTTTTTTTTGACATTCACCCCGTAGTTTCTTTACAGTATCTCTGTTCGAACCATAGAAAGGCACGTGACGGAAATGACACGCGAGGACAGTGATTTCAGGGTATGCGAAGGCCACTTGGACCGGGTATCCCGGACCTTCGCCCTCAATATCCGGGTTCTCCGGGGGGACGTATACCGGGCCATGCTTCTGGCCTACCTGCTCTGCCGCATCGCCGATACCATCGAGGACGAGCCTTCTCTTCCACCGGAGGCGAAAGTCGCCGGTCTGACGGCCTTCGCGGACCTCTTCCCCCCCGAACCGGGCCGCCCCGTCCCGATAGAGGAGTTTATCCACTCCCTGAACGTTCCCGGGACCGGCCCCGACACGGACCTTCTGCGTGACTCGCCCCGCGTGTTCAGGGAGTTCCTGAAGCTCCCCTCCCGTGCCCGGACGACCATATCGGAGCGGGTGCGGGAAATGTCCCTGGGCATGGCATCCTTCCAGCGCGGCCGCTCTGGCGGCCTGGTAACGCTTGCCGACCGGGAAGAGCTGGAGCGCTACTGCTACTACGTGGCGGGTACGGTGGGACTCCTGATAACGGACCTGTTCTTCAGGGACGGGGAGGGATGGATACTCCCCGACAGCACCCGGGACGCCCTCGTTTCCCGCAGTGTCGGCTTCGGCCTGGGACTGCAGATGACCAACATCGCCAAGGACTACATGGGCGATCTCGGCCGCGGATGGTGTTACGTGCCCCGCTCCTATTTCGACGACGAGGGCATCGACCCCGCCGGGGATCTCCTGGAAAGCAATGGCAGGGCTTACGGACGAGTACTCGGGAGACTCCTGGACGATGCCCTGGCCCACCTCGACGAGGCCGTCATCTATGTTCTTCATATTCCCCGGCGCTTCATCCGGTACCGCCTGTTCTGTCTCTGGCCGCTCTTCATGGCCCTGGAGACTCTGGCGCTGGTGAGCCGCAGCGAGGCCCGCCTGTTTCGGGGCGAGGCCGTAAAAATTACTCGACAGGACGTAAAAAAAATACTAGTGAGAAGTTCATTCGCGGTCCTGTCGAACGGAACGATCCGGTCCCTCTACGATGGAGCCAGGCGCCGCGCGGCACGGGAGAACTGAAGGGAACCGGCATTCCGCCGGCCTCCTTCCGTCATTTCGACCGGAGGGAACCGGAGGGAGAAATCTTTCACGGCGACGACGATTGAAAAGCAAGATTTCTCGTCGCTTCGCTCCTCGAAATGACGGAATATGGGTGCCCCCCGGAACGACGGGATGTGGATGCCCATCGGAATGCGGCGTCATGGACAGCCCTCCAAATGGCGGGATGTAACAAGCCCATTATACCAGCGGATCACCGTCATTCCGAACCGCCGAAGGCGCGTGAGGAATCTGTATTACGGATACCCCTCGGAACGACGGAATATGGGTGCCCCTCGAAATGGCGGCGTCATGGACAGCCCCCCAAATGACGGAATTCACAGGACTCGAAAGGAGATTTTCGTGAAAACCCGCGTGACTGAACTCTTCGGCATCCGGTATCCCATCGTGCTTTCCGGCATGAGCTGGATCAGTGTTCCTTCCATGGTTGCCGCCGTTTCCAACGCCGGCGGCCTGGGCATTCTCGCCACGGGCCCCCTCAACGCCGGCGAGACCCGGGCGGCGATCCGGGAGGTGCGTTCCCTGACGGACAAGCCCTTCGGGGCCAATGCTACGCTCATGTTCCCCGGTGCCCATGAAAACGCCCGGGTACTCCTGGAAGAGCGGGTGCCGGTCATCAATTTTTCCCTGGGAAAGGGCGACTGGCTGGCGAAGGGCGCCCACGCCTACGGGGGTAAGGTCATCGCCACCGTGGTGAACGAGCGCCACGCCCGGAGCGCCCGGGAGCAGGGCGCCGACGGCCTCATCGTCACGGGTCACGAGGCGGCGGCCCACGGGGGTGACGCCACGTCCATGGTCCTCATTCCCGCCGTGGCCGACGCCGTGTCCATCCCCATCATCGCCGCCGGGGGCTTCATCGACGGCCGGGGGCTCATGGCCGCCCTCGCCCTGGGTGCCGAGGGGATCGCCATGGGAACGGGCTTCATGACGACCCGAGAGAGTCCCCTGCACAGCATCTACAAGAACCTCTCGATGGAAAAATCCATCAACGACACCATCTACGGGACCCATTTCGACGGCCTGGGCTGCCGCTCCATGACCACGCCGGCGGCGCTCAGGGCCTACCGGAAGGGGATACTGGGCCTTCCCAACTTCCCGGCGGCGCTCACCAACTCCCGGGACATCGCCCGTTCGCTGGGCCTACCTTACTACAAACTCTTCCTGGGGGTCCTTGCTTCGGGCTGGAAAAACATGGTCACCATGGCCTACCTGGCCAACGCCTTCAAGATGATCCGGGTGGCCACGGAAGAAGGCGACACCCGGGAGGGGGTGCTCCCGGTCGGCCAGTGCCAGGGACTGATTCGTGACATTCCCACCGTGGCGGAGCTCATGGATCGCATCGTTGCCCAGGCCGCCGCCATCCCGGAACGGCTCGCCGGGACGATGGAATGAAAAGGATAACCTAAAGGATGATACAAGAGGCGAAAAAGTGAAAAATTACTTGACCTCATCAGAACTGAATGCTAGATATGATGGAAATCGCGGGGGCGGGCCTTCTGAGGATCCGTGCTCCGACTGTCTCGAGGGAGGGGGGTGAGGCCGGGAAAGCAGCCGGATAAAGCAGTTCTCAGCAGTTCAGACAAAGCGTCCCCGAAACGTGCGTCGGGGGCGACACAACAGGGTTTGAACCACACCAATCTGACACTAATCTGGAGGATGTATTATGAGAAAACTTTTAGTAGCATTGTTCGCCCTCGGCCTGGTGGTGGCCTTCACCGCCCCGGTGTACGCGGCCACGGTCGATTTCACCGGTCATTACCGGTGGCAGGGCAAATGGCAGTACAATGACGAGGTGAGAAGTCCGAACTCGACCAACCAGGCCTGGATGGACCAGCGGCTGCAGGTGGATTTCACCATCAACGTGGCTGAAGGACTTGCCGTCAAGGGCCGCTTCAATGCCATGGACCGGGTTTGGAACGGTAATACAACGGGAGCCTTCGGCGCCGATCAAGCTGAAAACATTTATTTCAGGCGAACCTATCTCTCCGCCAGAACCGAGTACGGCCTTTTCGAGGTTGGATACCGGAGCGCCGGTACCTGGGGAACGGTATTCGCCGATACGGAAGCCGACGGTCGTCCCCGCGTTTTCTGGACAGCCCCCTTCGGTAACCTGACGATGCTGGCCTTGTACGAAAAACTTGCAGAAAATGATGTGGGTATACAATCTTCCGAGGAGGATATGGACGCGGTGGCCGTTGCCGGTATCTACAAGCTCCCCTACGGCCAGGCCGGGCTCCTCTACTACTACATCAGGGACATGAGGGAAACCGCTGTGGGATTCGTCCCGGGTGGGTATGATCACATAACGCAGCTCCTCTCACCTTACTTCAAACTCACCTTCGGGGATCTCTACCTGGAAGGCCAGTACTACTACAAGTTCGGCGGTTTTGACTTCGCCGATGCCGCCATACAGGATGTCGATTACAGAGGCCATTCCTGGTACCTCTACGCCAAGTACGCCATCAACCAGTGGTACGTGGGCGGCCAGTACGCCTTCGTAGCGGGTAATGACGGCTCCGACCCCGGTAAAAACAAAGCAGGCCAGACCGGTTCCGACTACAACCCCACGCTGCTTCTCTGGAACGACGACATGGGCTTCAATCTCGGGTCCTACGGAAATACCACCACCGACGCAATGGCGAACGCTTGGCTGATCCAGGGCTTCGTGGGCGGAAACCCCATGCCGAAGCTCCATGTCAAGGCGGCCCTGACCTATGCCAAGGCCCACAAGACACCGGTAGCTGCGACCCTCATGGATAAGGAGATCGGTACCGAGCTCGATCTGGAAGCCAGCTACCAGATTTTCGACAACCTCTCCTGGTGGATCGGGTTCGGCTACCTCTGGACCGGCGACTGGTACAAGGCAAACAATCCTGCCAACCAGATCGACGATACCTGGATGGTCATGCACAGACTGCAGCTTGACTTCTAAACGAGCACTCTTAAAAGAAGTTCAACCGGCACGAACCAACAATCAAAACCACAAACCCCGGGGCTTCCCTCCCCGGGGTTTTTTTTGGCGGGATCGACGGGGACGGGGCAGCGAGGTCCGGGGAGGTGTGCAGGTGTTTCGCCGTTTCGAGGTGGGGTGGGGTGGCAGGGAGGTCTCGACCCCCCTGTCAGGCCGACGGTCTCCTGCTTCGAAACAGATCGATGATGAGGAGCAGGGCGCCGATGGTGACGGCGGCGTCGGCCACGTTGAAGGCGGGCCAGTGCCAGGCGGCGACGTGAAAATCGAGGAAGTCGATCACCTCGCCGTAGCTCACCCGGTCGATGAGGTTTCCCGCCGCCCCGCCGAGGATGAGGGTGAGGCCGGCGGTGAGGGCCCTGCCGGCATCCCGGTGCCGTTCCAGGCAGACGATGACGACGACCATGACGGCCAGGGTGACGATGAGGAGCAGGCCGAAGCGAAGCGACTCCGGCGCCCCGGCCAGAATACCGAAGGCGGCGCCGGGATTGCGGACGTGGGTGACGGAGAAGAAGCCCCCGATGACGGGGATCGATTCGTGGAGGGGCACCGTGGCTTCCAGGACATACTTGGTCGCCTGGTCGGCGAGAACCACGAGGATCGCCGCGAGGTAGGCGCCTGTCCCGGCGCGGCCCCGGGTGATGAGCCTCATGGCGTCTCCCGCAGGTTCCCTTCGCAGCGCCGGCAGATCGCGGGATGGCCGGCCACGGATCCCACGGTCTCGCTGTAGTGCCAGCACCGCTCGCATTTTCCGCCGGGGGCCTTCGCGACGGCAACGCGTAGCCCCGGGATCTCGACGCTCTCCCAGGCGTCGTCGAGCCCGCCGGCGGACACGATGGAGATGTCCGAGACGATACAGACGGTTTCGAGGGTCTCCCGGCAGGCTTCGAGGAGGGCCCGGAGCTTCTCCGGGGCCGCGATCCGCACGCTCGAGTCCAGGGAATGGCCCACTATCCCGTCCCTGCGGGCGATCTCGATGGCCTTCGACAGTTCCCCCCGGACGCTGATCAGCGTTTTCCACCGCTCTCCCAGGTCGCGGTCCAGGAACCGGGAATCGGCCTCGGGAAAGAGGGCCATGTGAACGCTTTCCTCACGCTCACCGGCGGCAGGCAGGGCCTTCCAGATCTCTTCGGCCGTGAAGGTCAGTATGGGCGCCAGGAGGCGGGTGATGCCGTCAAGGACGCGGTACATGGCCGTCTGGGCCGACCGGCGGCCCCGTGACCGCGGCGGTGAGGTATAAAGCCGGTCCTTGAGGACGTCCAGGTAGAGGGAGCTTAAGTCCACGGTACAGTAATTGTAAACCGTGTAATAGACCATGTGGAACTGGAACTGGTCGTAGGCGGTTCTGACCCGGGCGATGACTTCCTGGAGCCGGTGCAGGGCCCAGCGGTCCATTTCCTCCAGTTCTTCCGGGGGCAGGCCGTCCACGGCGGGGTCGAAATCGTAGAGGTTCCCCAGGATGTAGCGGCTGGTGTTGCGGATTCTCCGGTAGGCCTCCACGAGACGTTTCAGGATTTCCTCGGAGATCCGAATATCCACGGTATAATCTTCGGCGGCCACCCAGAGGCGCAGTATCTCCGCGCCGTAGTGGTCCACCATCTCCTGGGGGTCAATGAAATTACCCAGTGATTTCGACATTTTCTTTCCGTCACCGTCGACGACGAAACCGTGGGTGAGCACCGAGCGGTAGGGGGCCCTCCCCCGGGTTCCCACGGACTCCAGGAGGGACGAGTGGAACCACCCGCGGTGCTGGTCACTGCCCTCGAGGTACATGTCGGCCGGTGAGGCCAGGTCGGGCCACCGGGCCTGGTTCTCCAGGACCGCCGCGTGGCTGGTGCCCGAGTCGAACCAGACATCGAGGATGTTCATTTCCTTGGTAAAGGAGGTCCCGCCGCAGGCGGGGCAGGCCGTTCCCGGGGGGAGCAGGTCGGCCGCGTCGCGCTCGAACCAGACGTCGGCTCCCTGTTGTTCGATGAGGGACGTCACGTGGGCGAGTATCTCCGGTGTCAACAGGTGCTCCTGGCAGCCCCGGCAGTAAAAGACGGTGATGGGTACGCCCCAGGTGCGCTGCCGGGAGATGCACCAGTCGGGGCGGTTCTCGATCATGCCGTAGATGCGGTCCCGGCCCCAGGCGGGAACCCAGGTGACGCTGTCGATGGCTTCCAGGGCCTTGCGCCGAAGGTCGTTTTTCTCCATGGAGATGAACCACTGCTCCGTGGACCTGAAGATGATGGGGCTCTTGCACCGCCAGCAGTGGGGGTACTGGTGGATCATGTCCAGGTGTCCCAGGAGGGTCCCGGTTTCCCTCATTTTCTCGATAACCGCGCCGTTGGCGTCAAAGACGAACTGCCCGGCGAAGAAGTCCACCTCCGCCGTGAAGCGGCCGTCGTCGTCCACGGGGGCGTAAACGTCGAGGCCGTACCGGAGGCCGATTTCATAATCCTCCTGGCCGTGGCCGGGGGCGATGTGGACACAGCCCGTGCCGGCGTCGAGGGTGACGAAGGGCGCCAGGATGAGCACGCTCTCCCGGTCGATGAAGGGGTGACGGCAGGTGAGGCCTTCCAGCTTCGCCCCCGTGAAGACGGCCTTTACCTCGTGGTCGGCGCCTCTCATGCCGAAGGCGTCCAGACAGTAGTCCGTAAGTTCCTCGGCGAACACCAGGACCTCGTCGCCTACCTTGACGGCGGCATAGTCGAAGTCTTCCTTGAGGGCGATGGCCAGGTTGGCCGGAATGGTCCAGGGGGTGGTGGTCCAGATGACCATGCTCACCCGTTCACCGGCGAGTTCGGGGACGCGCTGTGCCACGTCGGATACGAAAGGAAATTTCACGTAGATAGAGGGCGTTTCGTGGTCCATGTACTCCACCTCGGCCTCGGCCAGGGCCGTACCGCAGGAACTGCACCAGTAGACGGGCTTCTTGCCCTTGTAGACGTCGCCGGACAGCAGGAGCCTGCCGAACTCCGCCACGGTGACGGCCTCGTAATCGTAGTCCATGGTGACGTAGGGATGGTCCCAGTCGCCGAAGACGCCGAAGCGTTTGAACTGCCGGCGCTGTATGTCCAGGTAGCGTTCGGCGTAGGCCCGGCAGAGGCGGCGCTTTTCCGCCTGGGGAATGGTGTGACGCTCGTCGCCGAGCTGTTGGTCGACCTGGTGCTCTATGGGGAGACCGTGACAGTCCCAGCCGGGTACGTACACGCTGTCGAAACCGGCCATGTTTCTGGATTTGATGACGATATCCTTGATGATCTTGTTGAGGGCCGTGCCCAGGTGAATGTCGCCGTTGGCGTAGGGCGGACCGTCGTGGAGGATGTAGGGCGTCCTGCCTTGAGAGGCGTCGCGGATTTTCCTGTAGATATCGATCTTATCCCATTCTCTCAGCATCTCCGGTTCCTTGACCGAAAGGTTCGCCTTCATGGCGAAGTCGGTACGGGGAAGGTTCAGGGTGTCCTTGTAGTTCATGGGTGCCTCCTGTCCATTTTACGAAACCGTCAAGAGTGCCCGTATATCACATACAACGACGGGCAGGCAATACCAAAACCGGGTCGGGAATGAGTTGAAGGGGGCGCGGGATGAGGGCAGCCGGGCATGAGTGGGGATGAAGTGGGCCGGGAGGGGCGCATTCTCGCCTCCTTTTCAAGGCCGCCTTCGTTCCCTTTTTGCCATGCCCGCCCATGGGGGAATCCGGAGGTTATCTGAAGAGACCGGAGTACCCCCACTATTCCCCGGGCGGTTCGAAACAGAAAAAAAGGGTCTCCCGCCCGGGGCGGGAGACCCTTGCCTGTGGTGCTGTGTTGTACCTGCTTTTTTCCGGCGGATGTTACATCATGCCGCCCATGCCGCCCATACCGCCGGGAGGCATCGGCATTGCCGGCTCCTCTTTCGGCTTTTCGGCCACCATGCACTGTGTCGTCAGCATCAGCGACGCCACGCTGCTGGCGTTCTGCAGGGCGAAGCGGGTCACCTTCGTCGGGTCGATGACGCCGGCATCCATGAGGTCCTCGAACTGCTCCGAGGCCGCGTTGAAGCCGTAGGCGTCCTTCTTTCCCTTGACCTTCTCAACGATAATCGAGCCTTCGTAACCCGCGTTTTCGGCGATCATGCGGAGAGGTTCCTCGATGGCCCGTTTCACGATGGCAAGGCCGGTCTGCTGGTCACCGGGAAGCTTTTTCTTTTCCAGGACCGGAAGTGTCCTGATGTAGGCAACGCCGCCGCCGGGAACGATCCCCTCTTCAACGGCAGCTCTCGTCGCGTTGAGGGCGTCCTCCACGCGGGCCTTCTTCTCTTTCATTTCCGTTTCCGTGGCCGCCCCGACTTTGATGACAGCTACGCCGCCCACGAGTTTGGCCAGTCGTTCCTGTAGCTTCTCCCGGTCGTAGTCGGAGGTGGTTTCTTCGGCCTGGGCGCGGATCTGCTTTACCCGGCCTTCCAGGGCGACCCGGTCGCCGTCTCCGTCGATGATGGTGGTGTTGTCCTTGTCGATGACGATCCTCTTGGCCGAACCAAGGTCTTCCAGCTTGGTCGCTTCGAGGCGGGATCCCATTTCTTCGGAGATGACCCTGCCGCCGGTGAGAACGGCGATGTCTTCCAGCATGGCCTTGCGACGGTCACCGAAACCCGGAGCTTTCACGGCGGCCACGTTCAGGGTGCCCCTGATCTTGTTGATCACCAGGGTCGCGAGGGCTTCGCCTTCGATGTCTTCGGAGATGATCAGGAGGGGTTTGCCCATCTTGGCGATCTGCTCGAGGATGGGGATGATGTCCTTCATGGTGCTGATTTTCTTGTCGTGAATCAGGATAAGGGGGTTTTCCTGTTCCACTTCCATCTTTTCAGCGTTGGTGACAAAGTAGGGGGAGAGGTAGCCCCGGTCGAACTGCATACCTTCCACCACGTCCAGTTCCGTCTGAAGGCCTTTGGCTTCTTCGACGGTGATGACGCCTTCCTTGCCCACCTTGCCCATGGCCTCGGCGATGATATTTCCGATGGTCTCGTCGCTGTTGGCCGAGATGGTGCCCACCTGGGCGATTTCCTTCTGGTCTTTCGTCGGCTTGCTCAAATTTTTCAGTTCATCGACCACGAATTCCACGGCCTTTTCGATGCCGCGTCTGATTTCCATGGGATTGCTGCCGGCGGCAACGGCCTTGACGCCTTCCCTGAATATGGCCTGGGCCAGGATGGTCGCCGTGGTGGTTCCGTCTCCGGCCACGTCGCTTGTCCTGCTTGCGACTTCACGCACCATCTGGGCACCCATGTTTTCAAATTTGTCTTCCAGTTCGATTTCCTTGGCAACGGTGACACCGTCCTTCGTCATCGTGGGCGAACCGAACGATCGTTCGAGAATCACATTGCGGCCCTTGGGACCGAGGGTTACCTTGACCGCGTTGGCGAGCTCGTTCACGCCTTTCAGGAGTGATCTCCTGGCATCTTCATCGTATTGCAACATTTTAGCTCCCATGTAGCTTTTTCCTCCTTTGTCGTTCTTACTTTTCTATAATTCCGAGAATGTCTTCTTCTCTCATGATGAGGTGTTCGACACCGTCGATCTTGATGTCCGTTCCGGCATACTTGCTGAAAAGAACGCGGTCACCGGGCTTGACGTCGAGCTTGATGATCTTGCCGTCTTCGGTTTTCCGTCCCTTGCCCACGGAGATGACCTCGCCTTCCATGGGTTTTTCCTTGGCACTGTCGGGAATGATGATTCCCCCCTTGGTTTTTTCCTCCTCCTCCAGTCTGCGTACCAGAATCCTGTCATGCAATGGTCTGATGTTCATCTGTACGACTCTCCTTTCCTCACATATGGTTTTGATTTTTTGGCAAGATTATCCTGCTGATTTAATTTTCCATAACATAAACACGAAACAGGCTCTGTCAAGGGAGGAAAGAGGCAAAAGGGGCATTTTTTGAGGATCAGCGCCTGCCGGACCGCTCTTTCCGCCATTTCGACGGTCCCTTTCCCTTCCGTCATTTCGACCGGAGGGAACCGAAGGGAAAAATCTTTCACGATGACGGCTGAAGAACAAGATTTCTCGTCGCTTCGCTCCTCGAAATGACGGGATATGGGTACTCCGTTCCGGCATTCCGACCATCCTGCTCCGTCATTTCGACCGGAGGGAACCGAAGGGAGAAATCTTTCACGATGACGGTTGAAAAGCAAGATTTCTCGTCGCTTCGCTCCTCGAAATGACGGGATATGGGTACTCCGTTCCGGCATTCCGACCATCCTGCTCCGTCATTTCGACCGGAGGGAACCGAAGGGAGAAATCTTTCACGATGACGGTTGAAAAGCAAGATTTCTCGTCGCTTCGCTCCTCGAAATGACGGGATATGGGTACTCCTCCAATTGACGGAATATGGGCACCCCGTTCCGGCATTGAGGCCGCCCCATCGCCCTTTCGATCGTCCCGTTCCGGCATAGCGACCATCCATCCCCTTCCGTCATTTCGACCGGAGGGAACCGGAGGGAGAAATCTTTCACGATGACGGCTGAAAAGCAAGATTTCTCGTCGCTTCGCTCCTCGAAATGACGGGATATGGATGCTCCTCCAAATAACGGAATGTGACAAACCCACCATACCAGCGGATCACCGTCATTCCGAACCGCCGAAGGCGCGTGAGGAATCTGTATCACGGACAGCCCTCCAATTGACGGAATGCGGATGCTCATCGAAATCACAGTGCCTTGAACGTCTTCAGAACTGCGACATAACAGGTCTCGCGGTCAGCGCTTGCCGATGTGCAGAACACCCTTCGTAATGTTCAGAAGATGGTTGTTCATGCGCTCTATGTCGGTGAGTATGTCGGAGAAGATGATGCCCGGCTCGCTGGTGCAGATTCCCGATTCCAGGCGGGTCACGTGGTTTATCTTGTATCGTTCGATGGCCTCGTCAATCTCGTCCATCAATCCCAGGGTTGCCCGGGCCGCCTCGCGGTCGTTGTCGATGATGGCGTCCGCGGTCAGATTCATCATGGTTTTTGTCTTCCCGAAAAGGCGTTTGAGTTCTCTCTGGGCATTTTCGGAGAAAAAGAGGTCTTCTTCGAAGGCCTGCTGGGCCAGTATGGCGATGTCTTCGCAGTAGTCGGCCACTTTTTCCAGGTCGTTGACGCTGTGGAGCAGGGCGGGAATCGACCGTTGCTGGCGGACCGTCAACTCGTTCCGGGTAATGTCCACCAGGTAGGCCGTGAGATTTTTCTGCATCTCGTCGACGGACTCTTCTTCAAAGACCAGTTCGTTCATGAGTTTGTGGTTGTATTCCACGACGCAGGCTTCAGCTTTTTCCAGCATGCTCCTGCAGATGGAAAGCATCACCGTGATTTCCCGTATGACTGCCATGAGCGCCAGATAGGGCGTGGACAGGAAGTTCTGGCTGAGGTAGCGAATTTCCTGGGCCTTTTCATCTTTCTCGGGAAGGATCCGCTTGAGGCACGATTCGAAGAAGGACATGAAAGGCAGCGCGAGGAGGGCGATCACGACGTTAAAGACCGTGTGTCCCAAGGCGATCTGCCGGGGCAGGCTCCCGGAGACCTGGGGCAGCAACGCCAGGTAGAGGGGGATCATGAGGAGAGCGGCCGCGAGTCCGACGGCAGTAAACAGAATGTTCCCCAGGGCGAGCTGTTTGCTGGCCGGGCTGGATCCGATGGCGGCGATAATGACATTTACGGAGGCTCCCACGTTGATGCCGAAGACGAGAAAGAGCGCCCCCCGGAGATCGAGCAGGCCCGCCAGGGAAATGGCGATTATCAGGCCCATGGAGGTGCTGCTGTTGCGCAGAAGGAGCGTGATAAGCAGACCGGCCGGGAGTGCCGCGAGGGGCCGGGATTCGAGGAACAGGAAAATGGATCTGATGGCGGGCGTTTCTCCGAGGATGGCCATGTCGGAACTTATCATGGAGATACTCAGGAAGAGCGCTCCGAAGCCGAAGAGGGCCAGCCCCCGGTTCTGGTGCGTTGACTTCGGGGCAATGAAGTGCAGCAACGCGCCGACGAAGATGAAGAAAGGGGCGATTCCCGCCAGGTTAAAGGCGATGATATGCGCCGTCATGGTCGTCCCCACACCGGCCCCGATCATGACGGCCAGTGCCGGTACAAGATGGATAATGCCCGCGTTGAGAAATCCCGTTGCCGTCACCGATGTGGACGTGGAGCTTTGTGTAAGCGCCGCGGCAGTTACTCCGGCAAGAGCGGAGCGGGTCCATTTGCCGGCAAGGTTTTCGAGCATCGCCCTGACGGTTTCGTGGGTCAGCTTATTGAGGGAGCTACTCAACACATACATGGCGAAAACCAGAAGGCCGAGGCCGCCGGTGACGCCCAGTAGCGCGTGGATGTCCATTGAGTTATCCTGTTGTGTCGTCCTTGTTAATCACTCACCGAGACCTTTAAAAACTGTCGATTGGGTCATTTCGACCTTTCCCCTGTCATTTCGGCCTCTCCCCTGTCACTTCGAACGTTCCCCCGTCACTTCGAACGCATGTGAGAAGTCTGAAATATCCCTCGCTGCGTTCGGGACATAGATTTCTCGTCGCTTCGCTCCTCGAAATGACACAATTGCTTCGCTCCTCGGAATGACGGACCTTAAGACACTCCTCGGAATGACACAATCGCGATGCTCCTCAGACACAATTGCTTCGTTCCTCGAAATAACGGACCTTAAGGCGCTCCCCGGACACAATCGTTTCGCTCCCCGGAATGACACAATCGCGACGCTCCTCGGACACAATTAAAGGTCTCTCACCGGCACTGCCTGATCCATCGTCCGGCACGGGCCGGAGATACCGGGGAAACGGTTCCTTTGTCATTTATAACGTCGCGGGCGCGGATCCATCGACAGGCGACGCCCGCTGCAGGATGCCCAGGGTCTTGAGCCGGGGCAGTTCTCTGAAGAGGCCCGACGCGAGAGCCAGACGGTACACCTGCCGGGGTGCCTGACCGCCTTCGGCGGGATCGGTGAAAATGTCATGGAACACCAGGTAGCCGCCGGGGAGGACCAGGTGTGCCCAGCAGGCATAATCGCTGAATACCGTATCGAAACTGTGCCCGCCGTCGATGAATACCAGCGCCAGGGGAGTGCGCCAGGCGCGGGCCACGGTTTCCGACGTGGACACGATGGGGACGACCGTGTCCTGCAGGCCGAGTTCGTCCATGGTCTTCCGGAAGAGACGGAAGCTGTCGATTCGTCCCGTCTCGGCGTCCAGGAGATCGGGATCGAAGTATTCCTCACCGGGCTGCTGTTCTTCCGAGCCGCGGTGGTGGTCGATTGAAAAGAGGACTGAGCGCCCTTCGCGGCATCCGAGGGCGAGACAGGCGGCCGATTTGCCGCAGTAGCTGCCGATTTCCAGGCAGGGACCCAGGGGGGAGGCGTCCCTGGCCAGTTCGTAGAGGCGCACCGCCTCGTCAGGGTCGAGAAATCCCTTGATGGGCCGGGAAAGAATGGAGTGAATATCCATGGAAGACAGGTCCGCTTTCATTCCGCGCTCAGGCGATGACGCCCAGGTTCCGCCGCATGAGGCGGATGGCGACGCCATAATCCCCGCTGTTGAAGACGGCCGATCCCGTCACGAGAACATCGGCGCCCGCTCCCGCTATGGCGGCGATGTTGTCCGCGGTGACGCCGCCATCGACCTCGAGGAGGACGCGGGGGTTCCGGTTGTCGATGAGACGCCGGGCTTCCGCGATTTTGGGAAGCATGGTTTCGATGAAGGTCTGGCCGCCGAAACCGGGATTCACCGTCATGAGGAGAAGAAGATCCAGGTCGTCGATGATGTGGTCCACGGAAGAAAGAGATGTGGCCGGATTCAGGGACACTCCCGGCCTGCAGCCGCCCTTTCGAATGGATTCCACAGTCCGATGGAGATGCACCGCGGCTTCGACGTGGACGGTGATGAAGTCGCAGCCCGCCGAAATATAGTCTTCCAGTGAGCGGTCGGGATCTTCTATCATCAGGTGCACATCCAGGGGAAGCTCCGTCACTTTCCGCAGGGACCTGATGATGGGAGGGCCGATGGTCAGGTTCGGGACGAAACGGCCGTCCATGACATCCACGTGGATGAAGTCCGCGCCGGCGGATTCCAGGGCGGCAATTTCCTCGCCGAGCCTCGCGAAGTCCGCCGACAGAATTGAAGGTGCTATTTTGGTCATGTTCATTCCTCGATTCCCGATGTGCACGTAAGCGGTGCGGTGGTGGGCGGCACGGTCCCGTCCCCGTTTCAGAAGCCCAGTATGAGTGAATGAACGGTTCCCGTATCGGTCTCTCTCAGGCCCAGTCTCAGCTCCATAGTCCCTTTCGCCTCTCCGGGAAAGAAAATGAACCCGTGGGCGATGTCGCCGGAATATACGGGTTTTCTTTCAAGATTCCTGTTGTGGAGATCCTCGCCGATCCGGTGCCGCACTTCCTGGTCGGTGATCGCTCCCACCCCGCCCATAACCGTTCCGGCGGCGCCTCCGATGGCGGCGCCTTTCCCGGCGGCGGAGGCGACGTTCTCGCCCGTCACGATTCCCACGGCGGCGCCGATGATGGCTCCGCCGGCGGCCCCGAGAAGGCCCGTCGTGGCAGCCTTGGGCGCCACCTCACCGAGCTTCGTTTTCTCCGCGATGCGGTCGTAGGCGAGGTTCGCGTCAAGGACGGGCCAGAGATTGTTGTCGCGGTCAACGAGCCAGGTCCGTTCCGGCTGGATTTCAAGGGCGTGGGGGCCCCTATTGTCGAAAATTATCTGCACGGGCAGAACGCCGGCGCCGAGAATGTCAAATCCGAAGGCGTCTCCGGCCTGTTGGCTGTCGTTGAATGATTCGGCGGCAATGGAGGCTCCGGCAACGTCGACCACGTTGGGGTAGGCGGCGGGCATTCTGAAAGGAACCACCTTCCGTTCGTAGCGGGCACACCCCGTCACGACCAGCGCCGCCAGGGCGAGCAGGAGGGTAATGCGCAATACTGATACTGATCCGGTTTTCATGGTTCCTTCCTTTCCACGGGCCTTTCTACGGGTTGTTCCGTTGCATGGCACGTCCGTTTAAACCGTTCTCTTACTATAGGGGAATTTGTCCTGTCAACCGTATTGACGGTAGTGAGCCCGGTGTTGCTTAAACCCTGCCGACCGTGCTATTGAAGGTGTCACCATGAACATGATCGCCTACAATGCCGTCCTTTCAGCGGCCGCCCTGGCCGCCGTTCCCTGGTTCGCCTGGAAGGTGCTGGCGCAGGGGAAGTACCGGGAAAGCGCGGGGCCCAAGCTGGGGTTTCACAGACATGGAACCTTCGAGAACGCCGGCGGTTCCCCCCGAATCTGGATCCATGCCGTGTCAGTGGGGGAAGTGACGGCGGCGGCACCCATCGTCGCCCGGTTGAGACGGGCCTGGCCCGATGCCGCGCTTCTTCTCTCCACGAGTACCGAGACGGGGCGGGCCGCGGCCCGGCGGCTTGTGCCGGAAGCGACGGTCCTGTTTTACTATCCCCTGGACATTCCCCCGGTGATCAGGAAGGTTATGGATCGCGTAAACCCCGACCTCTTCGTGACCGTGGAAACGGAACTCTGGCCCAACTTCCTGCACCTCTGCCGGGAGCGGTCCGTGAAAACCGTCATGGTCAACGGCCGCCTTTCTCCCCGCTCTTTCAAGAATTACCGGGCCACGCGGTTTTTCTGGAAACATGTCCTTGGTTTCCTTGACAGTGCCGGGGTCATATCGGAAACCGACGGGTCGCGGCTGCGGGAACTGGGCATGGATTCCTCCCGCATAACGGTGCTGGGGAACGCCAAGTATGACGGTCTCGTGGAGCGGGCTGACGCCGCCCTGGGTGATGAAACGGCGCGGATGCTTTCGCTGGCCCGGGGGACACCGGTCATCGTGGCCGGAAGTACCCACGAGGGAGAAGAAAAAATCCTTGTCCGGGCGTACCGGCGTCTCCTGAAAGAACTTCCCGGTCTTGTGCTTGTCCTCGCGCCCCGCCACGTGGAGCGTACCGCCGCCGTTCTCTCTTTGCTCAAGGAGGAACAGTTGGGCCGCCGGGCCGTCAGGCTGAGCCGTATCGATGCCGGCGAGGTTCGGGGCGACCGGTCGGTCATCGTCGTGGATGTCATGGGTCGGCTCTTCAGCCTCTACGGCACGGCCTCTCTCGTTTTCTGCGGGGGCAGCCTGGTGCCGAAGGGGGGACAGAATGTCCTCGAGGCGGCGGCCTGGGGGAAGGTGGTCATTCATGGCCCCTCCATGGACGATTTCCGGGAGGAGGGACGGCTTCTCGCCGACGCCGAAGCCGGCGTCACCGTGCGGGACGGGAAGGAACTGGCCGGGCGAATGGCGGAACTCCTCGGGGATCCGGAAGAGTGCCGACGCCGGGGTGAGGCGGGGCGGCGGATCGTGGCGGAAAACCAGGGTGCCGCCGACCGCTACGTGGAGTTGATCAGCGGCCTGGTCCACACGGGGACGTAGTTAATTCGGTCGATTCTGAAGAATAACCTATATTCATACTATTACTGGACAATTTATGGTATTTGTGCCATATGCTTTGCAAGATTTCAACAACAAAACCACAGAAAGCTTGCACATTGCACCTATGAAACCGAAGCGACCTCCCCAGCACAATCGCCAAGAAGATTTGTTTCGTTCGGAGCTTTCCCAGATCATTGATCTCCGTCACCCCCTAGTGAAACCGGCAGGGATGGTTGACTGGGATCTGGCCGGACGGTCTATTCGGTGCGACCTCCTGTCCTGACACAACCCTCGGCGGCAAAGCTCATGATGTCATTGCAACATACGATAAGCGCGCCGATGTTGAGAACCTGGTTGGCGAAGCGCGGCGCGAAGGACTCGACGCAATCCCCTCGGGAAGATTCAAGAACAACCATGCATTTTTCCAGATTGCCATGCCGGCCTACACTCTCCGGCGCTACTTCAAAATGATGGCCCACCCTCGCGATGCCCAGGTCTCTCTTTTTACCGGTGTGAAGGACAATACGATTTGTATTGCCCGGCTGAAGTTGCCCATGATCGCAGCCAAGGTGGTCCGGGCGAATAATCGGGACAGGGTGAAGTACTCGATTCACGATACCAGAACACCGGGCCTTCTCATATGCTATGAATTACTTGACCGACTGCGCCTCGAAAAAAAACAGGCGTGCAACGCTTCACTATTTTAGGCGACCCGGTGCAAGAAATTTCTTGCACCGAATCGCAAAGAGGGTTCAAAATCACTTTTTTGGAGATCATCCATGCAGCATATCAGGTGGGTTCATTATCGAAGTGGGAAGGCCGTGCAAGATTCAGGTTACAAGTTAACAATGTCTCCCGGCTACGACGTCCCAGGGGAAAATCCTGTTTTGTCGAAGAACATAGTGCATCCCCACCAGCACTGTCTCCGATAGTTACAGTTTCAAGCTCCCGCATATGGCATATCACTGCTATACAGATCGGTCATGTGAAGCAATAAAGATCATGACTTTTTCATCCCACATTGTCATTGCCCTGGAGCCCTCGACAGGAAAGATTAAAATAGGCTTTGACAATATCTTCCACGCCGAGAGGGCCATTATCGTTATACCAGTATGACACACCGGTACACATCTGAAGGATTGCAAAAGTGGATAGTTTTGAATTCAAGCCTTTTTGATCGTTTGCCTGAGTTATTTTATCCACGATACCAGAAAATAGATTTTCGTATTTTTTCCTTTTTTCAATTATATTATAATGTTGTTCTGCTGTCAGGCTGCGTATTTCAGAATCTGTCACGTAAGTCATGTCCTTGTTTTTTATATGATAGTTTACGTGTATTTCAATGGCTTTATGAAGCTTCTTTTCAGGATCAGATTCTGTCTTTAAGGCTTCCTCAAGCTGGGAGGTTAGTTCTGTCAATGTATAGTGCATAATACAAAATAAAATTTCTTGTTTGGAAGAGAAATGATAGTAGACACTACCACCCTTGATACCTGCACATTTCGCTAGTTCGCGTAGTGTCGCTACTTCGAACGATTTCTCACGAAAAAGTCTAGCCGCTTCTTGAAGCAAAATTTTCTTCCTTGGATGCATCGCGTCCATGATTCTTGATCCTTTACCTCAACTTTCGGCATTGGCAAATTCGTAGCCAAGAAATGGCATAATATATTGTAATAACAGCACATAAGGCTTGAAGAGCCCCGTCTTTTGAATTATAATGGTTTCACCAAAAAACAAAATAGTCAATCCTGAAAAACTCGTTTTTTAGATCGCTGTCCTACCCACAGGCAGCAATTTCCGGTTAGGAAATTGCTGCCCCCGAACACGGAAAAACACAAAGAACAACGCGGCGTCTTTCAAAAAACTACTTAGCCCGGTTCGCACTGTCACGCCGGACATGACGCCGCTGGAATCAAGAGAAAACAGACCGTTGCAGATGAGTTTCGATGCTCTACCACCGTCTGCTCGCCCTTCAAAGCCTCCAAGGCTACCTTTGCCTTGAATGCCGGGGCATGATTCCTCCTGGGACGCTTGCTCATATCGATCCTCCTTACAGAGTCACTATAGAGCAGTTTTATCACTTATGCACCTGTCCAGTTCCGCCAGACCGGCTATCATTCGAGTGGTCCGATATCAAGCAGGATCTGAAGGCCCTGCAGGAGATCACTCTTGACGACATGGGGAAGAAGCTCGCCATCCGCAGTGTCAATGCCTCGGTTCCTGCGGAAAAGTCTTTCAGGCCATCGGTGTGGCACCCTACCCCGGACGATACGGGAAGTGTCGTGACAGTATCCACTTTTCAAAGAGCAAACACCACATGTGGTGCCAAGAACTTTTCGGGGACACCTATGTCCATGAAATAGAAGAATTATTTTTTTGCAGGTATTAAACTCCAGCAAAAGGTAGCTTTGTAATTCATTGGAAATATTGATCTCTTTGATCATTTAACAAGTTTGATTCAGGCCCTCTTTCTTTCAATACCAAGAATAGATCTCGCCTCAGCGGGATTCGCGACATCTCTGTCGAATTCTTTCGCTATACGTACTATTCGCGCCACCAGCTCCGAGTTGCTTTTTGCGAGAACACCTTTCGAATAATAGATATTGTCTTCCATGCCGACTCTTACATTTCCACCAATAAAAACCGCAACACCCCCGAGGATGAGTTCGTCTCTTCCTATACCAGAGACCGTCCAGTTTGCCTCATGTGGAATAGCATCAATTAAGTGAAACAAGTTTTTTACCGTTGGCGCCATAGCTCCAGGCACTCCAAGAACAAAATCGAAATTAAGCTGACCGGTTACCAGCCCTTTTCTAACAAGCGCCATGGCATTATGGATGTGGCCTTCTTCATACACCTCAAATTCCGGTCTCACGCCACCTTTCTTCATTTCCAAAGCAAGTTCTTCCATGATTGCTACTGAATTAATAAAAACATCCTGACCAAAGTTAATTGATCCCGTATTTAAAGTGGCATATTCCGGCTTTAGCTTTAGTGGCCCACCTCGCTCCTGCGCAGTCATATGGACAGCCCCGCCGGTCGACACTTGAATGATTGCATCACATCCAGTTGATATGATAGCATCTATGTTTTCACGATATCTTTCGGTGCTCTGCGATGGCGAACCATCCGGCTCACGCACATGAAGGTGAATAACAGCAGCTCCTTCTTCCCACGCCCGCTTTGCTTCAATTGCGACCTCTTCCGGTGTGACAGGGAGATAAGGAGTTATCTCTTTCGTTAATTCTGCACCTTGTATCGCTGCAGTAATAATCAGCTTTTTCATTTCTTCAATCCTTTCCTTTATCTAGCCGATCCCGAAAAACTCGTTTTTTCGGATCGTTGAGTTACCCACAAGCTCTTTGATAACCAAAGCGATACCAAGGCCGGTGACAACCGCGAAGTACTGTCTGAGCAATGGGCGCAAAAAAGCAGCAGCAAAGCGCTGCAGCTTCCGGAAGTTCATGCCGGCAACGCAGAGGATCGCATTGATACGGTCGCTTTCGGTTCCCTTCAGACGGTTACGGTCCATACGGTGCTCACGTTTTAAATGACCGATCACCGCACCACGGCGCTTCATCCAGTGCCGGAGGCTCCGCGGGGTTCTGCCTCGACGCCTGATGTCCACATGAATCTGGACATCATCTGTGTACCCGGTAGCCACGGTGCCCCATGTCAACGAAGACATGCTCCGGGGCACCGGCAATAGGCTCAACCTGTGAAAAGACACCGTCAAGGTGTGACCGTCATAGGGATTGCCGTGGATAGTCTGGGGCCGCTTTATCTGGCGGGCATGGGCATAGCGACTCTGCTGCGTGACGAGATGCTTCGATTCTCGGTTGTAGTAGTTCTGGCGCAACACAATACCCCGTTTCACGGATCGATGGGAAAGCGATACTGAAAGAACTTCATGCCCCCCATGCACTGCCAACAGGGATTCTCCACCCAGCCCTGAAGAACGTTTTCATCGCTGAGGTTGTGCATGTACGTGAGGTAATGCAGGGAAACCATCAGGCGGGTGCTGATGGCCGGACGACCCTGATCCGGACTGTAGATCGCGCCGAACAGATCGGCCAGCCGATCCCAGCCAACGGTCCCGGCCGGTTTCATCAGAGGATGACGAGGATCTATGACCTGTGAAAGCTCCGATTGAAACAAGTCTTCTTGCCGATTATGCTGGGCTGATCGCTTTGGTCTCATGGGTATAATTTACAATCTTTCTTTGGCTTTCTTGGTGCATTCTTGCAAAAACATATGGCACAAAAACAAACAAACATATAGCAAATTATATCATATAGATAGAAAAATTTTCAGGACCGACTATCTAGATCACTACATCTAACATTTACATCCAAAAAACTGAGATATTTTCAAGTCACTTGCTCCGTTTGCGCTGGAGTTTCTCCGGGGCTACGCAAACACCTCGCGCTTCTGTAATGATTATAGGGTCATCAAGATAATCAGCAGCCGTAGGTTGTGTGGGATCTTTTAAGGATTGAATAACCTTTTTTGCAACAAATTCTATCTTCCGTGATGTTTTCCCCACTTCTGTTATCCATCCTTTTGCTTCGATAAAATCTCCAGCATAAACAGGACTCAAGAATTTAACTTCATCATATCGAAGAAATAGCCCTTCATCCCCATCATGCCTAATAAGTAATTCAGTCGCTATATCACCGAATAGTTTGAGGATTTTTGCTCCGTCCACCATGTCACCGCCATAGTGAGCGTCAGCTTGAGACATTCTCACCCGTATCGTCGACTCGTATTTTTGCATCTTTTTTCTCCTTTTTGAAACGTTCAAGATTCTTCCGATCGGGATGCTTTCTGAACCTACCACCGCCTTCTATGGTATTGTCGTAGAGAAGGTACCTCGACAGTCATCCCTGTGACTCACGCACATGTACGTGAAGTTCGCTATTTAAAAGAACATCCATTGCCACATATTACTCTCGCGTCAGTCGTGACCGATCCACTCCAGAAGGAGTACCTACTCTTCCGTCAGCTCACCATCGGTTCCTTTGTTTTCTTCCCGTATATTAGGAGGTACTTCCTCTGCTCATTTTTACGAACTGCCTGAGTCTTTCCTCATCCTGTTATTTCTTTATGTCTTTAATTTCCCTTTCTGTACTATTACTTACTACACTTATTCATTAGTTATTTTTTTCAATTGGAGGTATCCCCCGGCAGTCATGGTTAATCTCTGCTGCGGATATACCAGAATTGGGAATAATTCCGATTCTACCATGCACAATCCTTTAACCGAATCACCGCTCTTAAATCGATCGGCGCTATACACATTCACATCAACGTACTTGTCTTCAAAGAAGATTGATCTTCTTTCGTCAGATTCCACATCTCTGTAGCCGGTTTGTTTAGATGCTACTTCAGAATCTGCCTCATTCCCTTTACCACCTGATGCGAGCAAGCTCCATGTAGTAAATTCTACAGCTTCCTCCGGCGAATTTACATAGTACAGTTGAAGATGCTTTTTATGGAAGTCTTGAACCAGTTCCTCGAAATCTTTTTGATCTTCCATTTTTTCAAACGGTATTGCAAGTTCGAACGTCTGATTTGGATATTTAACTGTTACCATATATTCATATTTTCGATATTTTACATCAACATTCTTTTCACCTAAATAGTTGTTCGCTTCAACATATATCTTTTCCAACTCCTTTTTGAGATCCTCTAAACTATATTTTTTTGAATTCACCATGAACTCTTTGCTAATTTTCCTTGACAATCCACTGCTTTTGCCGTCATTGTCAGCGAATATTCCACCTAGAGCCGGCAGGACCACTTCACTGGCACTCAACTCATCCAATATTCTCCCCGCATATAACCCAAATGCTTCATATCCTCCAAATATTGTCAGCTTGCTTGTTTCCAGGCCTTGTGCAATGGCTATGCTTTTGATTTTATTAATGATGCTAAAGCAGGAAACCAAATACATCGACATTGCTGCATTTTCTATAGTCTCTCCAGTTTTTTTGCATACCTCTTCTTCAATAGCTTGTCCTGGCTCTTTGATGCGGTATATCTTTTGATTATTCACCACATTTTCGTTCTTCAAATATCCCAACACAATGTTCGCTTCGTTAACTGATGGACCACTTAGCTCCGCTTTATTCTCATCATGGCTCTTTTGTTTTAGTTTGAATAATCCATACTCATCTACTGTTGCGACTGCTTCGCCACTTGCATTTATGTTTGAGACATCCACTATCGTTGTGTTCTTTATATCAAATTTATGCTCTGAAATTATCGAGCCCATGTCACTGTCAATGCCTTTGTAGTCTACTAGCAATACCCCATTGTCTTCACTGCTATCCATGTATTCTTTTGCGGCTCTGATTGCAAGTGGTGATGCTGTTATCATGCTCGCAGTGTTATTTAACGCATTCTCTATCTCGTTAAATTCCCCATGGTAATCTAAATATTTGATTGTTCCTTTATAACCGCTTATTTGAATGTAATTATCCAAGCTACTCAACAATTCTTTTATCTTTCCCTTGAGCGACGCATCTATTGAGGTAAAAAGCGTTCGCCAATTTTCATCAAGATATGGATACACTTGATGACTTAAGGAGTATTCAAGATTGCTATTTTTTCTTATTATGTCTCCAATTTTGGTTTCATGAGCATTGTTTCTTACGGACCATAGCAAGCAAACCGCAATTGCTTCGACATTTTCACTTATAAGCTCATTCACAACTTTTTTGACTTCATCTTCGTTCAATTCTAATACGATCTTACCGTCACTATCTATTCTCTCACTTACTTCTTTCGTCAATTCGCGCGTGACATACGGTTCGGGATAGTCCAGCCTGAACTCGAACGGACTCTCCTTGTAGCCCATAAATGTCAATATATCTCTGAATCCTTTAGTGCATATAATACCTGTCTTGCTGGTCATTCCGGTTCGTAGATAATCTAGAAATATCGATGTACTAATTTCGATTTCCTTTGTTTCTTTTAACAGATCTTCGACACTTAGTTTATAGAAATTGCTTGCTTGATTAAGCATGCGTTTTAAGTTTTCACAAAAGTCGCCATTTCTATTTGTCGCATCTCTAAATAAATTTGACTTCTCATCTTTCAAATTCAGCGTCAATAAACTGGTATAGTCGTAATCTATATTGACTCGCATCTTCAGATTTACATTCATAATTCGTCTCCTGATCTAAATTTACGTTGTCCCTTGATATTACGCATATATCTCTTCATACAATTTCCTTAAATCATTGTTTTCTCGTAATATTTGTAGTGAAATCTCGTCATGTCCTGCTGTATATCCATTACCCATGACCAATTTTGCATCGCTCTTTATCCCCTCAGCGCCCAGCGTTGCTTTTGTAAAGCTTGTTGCCATGCTGAAGAAATAAGCAATCCCATCATCTTTCGTGGCCATTATTGACGCCATTTCTGTATTCGGTACGTTTACAAGATTATATGTTATATCAGCCATTTCCCCCAAAGTTATTTCGGAAATAGTGTTTTTTAATTGAATTGGAGATTCAGCACTTCTTATTACATGATCACACAAATTCAAGCGCTCGAGACGATCAGCATTATTCGGATTGACTTCAACGCCTATAACTTTACCGGTGATGCCGGCCCTCTTTTTTGCTTCGTAGCAACACAACATTCCTGATTTACCACCAGCACCCATAATGACTACATTCATTCCCGCCGTCACCATCTTCGCGACTTGCGCGGGAGCTCCTGCCACATCAAAGACTGCCAAAGCGAGTGACTCACTCATGTCGTCCGGAAGTTTTGCAAAAATTGACTTTTCGAATATAATGGCCTTTCCATCGATCTCAACTCTATCTTTGTCGATGTATACTTTTTTAATTTTATTTATATACAGTGGGGTGAGCGTCAGGGATACTAACGTCGCAATTTTGTCTCCTTCTACAATATCAACTTTCTCCTTAAGCGACTCCCCGATTCTTTCCACCTTTCCAATAAGCATTCCACCAGACCCTGTTACTGGATTGTGTTGCTTCCCTCTTTCTGCCACTGTCCTCATAATGATTTTTGCAATTTCATTCTCATCTCCGTCAGCCTCTTCTCGAATCTGCGTAAAGCTTGCCGAATCTACATTAAGGGCTGCGACATCAATCATAATTTCATTATCCCAGAATTCTTCCATATTATTATTCAGCTTGTCAGCGGCCTGCGGCAACAGACCCTTTGGTGAAATTACTCTATGGGTTCCATATTCACATCCGTTCATTCCTATATCCTCCCTATAAAATAATTTTGATTTTATTCCGACATTTAGAACATATAGGAGCAACACTCGAGATACAAATAACGTACTCTCCTTATCAACTCAATATTCCTCCAATAAATTTTCAGAATGGGGCTCTCGGTATTTATTGTCAACTTGCTCCTGCTTAAAATTCTAGATTCTTTTCATAATTGTACATTGTCACATATGCTTTGACCAAAGTATTCTCATGAAGCACTCACATTATAATTATTCCTTGCAAACTCAGCAGAAATCCACCCCTGTTTCACTTTTTTAATAACTGCATTAGGATCCCTATCTTTCGGTGATCCATAACCACCTCCACCAGAGGTCAGTGAAACAACCTTTTCACCATTTTTAATAACTTCATTATCTTTTATTATATCAAGATCAATTCGTTTGCCTGACACATCGATTTTAAATATTTCTGATTTCGCAGCATCCTTGCCGCCCAGAACTCCTCTAGGGGGATTTACTATGCAATCTCCATAATATCCTATGGTAATTTCTGTATCAACCGGTCCGAAAGCAACATCTACTCCCGGAGCCCCATCAAACTCTCCTGCTCCAAGGCTGTCTTTTCGAACAGCTACCCTATCTACCAGAATAGGATAATTCCTCTCAAACAACTCGACACTGTCACAGCGCATTGCCCCTCCGGAATCTGGAGTCCCAAACGTTAACCAGCCATCATATCCGAACAGACCGGGGCCACCTCCTGCACCCAAGAAAATTTGAGCGGCATATTTCTCGCCTTCTTTTCTGGGGTTTTTTCCCGAGATCACAGCCCAGTTAGCCAACATACCATTCGCACCCTCGGCAAAACCATATGGCTTGCCCATTTCCACGAACGCCATAGAGACCGCACTAAACGCACGACCAACAATATTAGTTGTTGCAATCGCCGTACTCGCTTCTCGACTCGGCCTCCCAATCACTGTCCCGTCATTCATTTTTATTTTAATGTGTTTATAACTACCTGCATTATGGGGTATTTGCTTAAGGTTACTGAATACCCCCCAGTATGCGGCAGCAGACAGAGTAGCTTCTGATACATTAAATCCGAAGGGCAGGTTCTTGGTTTTGTTGCCCGTAAAATCCACTGTGACAGTCTTTTCTTTCGGATTAACTATCACTTTAGCCTTTACTTCTACTCCGTCAGGAGCAACATCCCATATCGGATCATGTTTTATTGTAATTTCATTTTCCATCTTAGGCAATTTTCCTATTTCGTCTGCCATTAGACGGTCACTATAATTTAGAATCCAGCTTATGTACTCTTTTACCTTTTCAACACCGTATTCATCACATATTGCAATTAACTCTCTCTCCGCAGTTCTTACGGCACTGAGTTGGCCTAAATAGTCACCGTAGTACCGGTCTGGCACGCGATTTCTATACATTATCATCCTAATTAAATCTTTTCTGTCCTCGTAACCGGATTGAATCTGCATAATAGGATAATGTAACCCTTCCTCGTATATATTTTTTGCTTTCGCTGGATATGAGGTAGGTAATGGAGCACCCAAGTCAGACTGGTGCGCTCTATTAATTGCCCAGAACATCAGTTCGTTATCGTAGAATACCGGAACTGCCAGCGTGTAATCTGCATGATGAGTTCCTCCTGCATGGGCAGAATTTGTTAAATAGCAATCACCTGGCTTGATATTTTCTTCTCCTACCAGTTTAAACACGGCTTCAGGCACTAAGTGTAGCGCCGCCAAATGAGTTGGATCGCCTTCTTCCACTATGAATTCACCGCCGTCCCCGAGTGTAACTCCAGACGAATAGTCCTTCCCGACATTTAATTGAGATGATCTCGCTGTCTTATGCAACACCTGGTCCATAGTCGGAGGAATTAAACCAAATCGTAAGTTCAGTAATGAAATATCGTATAATTTTAACAGCTTCATATGTCTTCGCTCTCCTTCCATACTTATTTAAATCTGGCCTAATCTTTTCAATCTTTTAATGAGTCAAGAATCTTTCAAGTATTAACCTTGACGGTCCCGTAAAAAGTCCAAATTTTCCAAAAGCAGCTTTATAACTCATTGGAAATATTGGGCTCGATTTTCAAAATTCGCCATTTTTCGACTTTTTACCTAGCTCGTCAAACTTTATTTCTTAGAGAAACGTCTTTCGTTCATGGAATGGTTGTCTTCTTCCCGTTGAACGCTTTCCCCTGACTCAACCAGTAGCGGTTCTTGACTGTTGCCCTGCTTGACTGTCGAAAAATCCTCTGGATGTTGAAGCCTGCCCGATATCGCAGACAAAAATCTCTACCATGGCAGTTGGCGCATCTACACACCTTGCACATCCTCGTGGTGGAACCATTGCTTTCAACGTGGTTTCCTTGGAATCAGGCACTTTTTCCGTGATTGATCACGGCGGTCGATACTAGTTTCGTCGCTTGCACCAAGTAATGGCTATGACAGCGTAGAGATGCAACACAATCTCTATAGCGGGACTCCCTTGCCTTTGTCTTGTTTGTACAGCTCGAATTATCCAGGCAATTGGATTGGGAAGAATTCCACACTGCCGCCTCGCATTGTCTCACCTTCGTGCTTCAAAAGAGCAACCCGACACCCGATTTTTGAGCAGTCCCGTTTTTGTGATACTCCGCGCTGACAGGGTACAGAGTTTGCGCATTAACCGCTTCTTCTGCACGACGAAAATTACCGTTCGTCTACAGGCCCTGATCAATCGCATCCATCCTTGTGAGTCGGTTACTTTTTCGTTCTCTCCACAATGCTGAAGGTCTTTCCAAGGCTTTATTTGAAAGAACCATGATTGATGATCCCGTAAAAAGTCCAAATTTTCCAAAGGCAACTTTGCAACTCACTGAAAATATTGGGCTCGATTTTCAAAATTCACCATTTTTTGATTTTTTACGAACTCGTCATGACTAACCAACTACTAGAAATGGTTGTCTCTAAACTACCAATACGGAATACTTCTGTCCAATGGATATATCGGCAGAAGTATTCCGTACACTTGTGGTATCCGATTAACATTAATATTGCTCTTCACCTCTTACATCCGCAGAAGAGTCTGGCAAGGGGGATTGCTAAATTATCCGGTTAGCCCTACGACCACCTCTCGAAGCTAATCCCCTTTTTGCCCAGATTACATCTTCATTCCGCACACACTCTGCTTGCAGTCAATGGCTCTTTATTATAATGAAGCTAGCTAGGCATTGCGCCGCCGAACTGCTAAATTAGCAAATCCCTTTTTCTTGTTTGTTATCAATTTATTTAATCTACATCCACCTTGAATACGGGGCTGAAACCCTTAGGTGCAACGATTGCGTCCATTGGAAATTCGTCAAAATTATTTTGTGTCAGGATTTGAACATTAGCCCCCATAACATCTGGAATTTCATCTATGTTTTTATCTCCATTTAGCACATCAACTAGAATGTTCATCGCTAATCGAGCCTGATATACTCCTTGCGTAGAGCTACCGGCCAATATATCGCCCGTCTTGATCCAAGGAATTACGTAATCTGACAGGTCAACAGATACTATCTTTATCTTACCTTTGAACCCTTTTTCCCTGATAGGAATGATGGCTACACCAGCCGCAAGAGCATCTCCTGCGATATAGTGCACTTTGTCACCAAATGTCATCAAAACATCTTCAATCATTTTGATTTGCAGCTCTTTTGCCATTTCCCCCCATTTCACTGCAAGATTTTCTACAGGAATTGGAGACTCATCTATTGCCTGCTTAAATCCCTTCCATGAATATTCAGCCCATGCTGCACCTGCCGGACCAGGGAAATATGCCGTATTTACTTTTTTCAATCCATTCTTCTGAGCATCCTCTATAATCAGTTTGCCGGCGGCATATCCCATCTGCACAAAACTGGTTCCAACTTTTGTTACAAGCTCATCAGTCCGGCAATCATTTAAGAGCTCTACAACGGGAATTCCCTGTTGGTGTAGTTTCGCTATAGCATTATCTTGAGCCGTATAACTTAACGGCACTATAATGACGCCATCAACACCTTTTACCGCCAAATCTTCCAATTGATCAATCTGTTTTATGTTGTTTTCATAGCCTCCCGCACTCAGAAGCGTCATAGAAACTCCTAGTCGCTTTGCCTCTTCAGCGATACCGTAGGCGGGACCCAGCCAATAGGGATCCTTCAAGTGCGGAAACAAAACACCAATCCTAAATGGCTTTTTTGCCTTCATCGGTGGGGTGTATTGTTCGTAACTTACAACACCCGATTCCATTTTTTCGCCGATACCGACGTTTTGCGGAGCATCTGTAACGGTGAATATTTCCAAAGGCCACCATTGTTTTTCTTCCGCGTTCGCATTTGAGAATGCAATTAACGAGAAGAAGACACACATTAGAATCAATACTACCGTTTTTCTCATAGTTCATTTCTCCTTTTTTTGTTCTATTTATCTGCCCGGATGCATATACCTGTCGAAAATTATTGCCATGAGCAGAAATACTCCCATAACAACCTCTTGACCATACGCACCCAAGTTCATTAAATTCATACCATTGCCCAATATCCCTATCAGAATAACTCCCATTAAAGCTCCCGGGACATTACCAGCACCTCCGCCAACAGCAACACCCCCTATAACGCACGCGACAAGGGAAGTCATCATCATGGTATGCCCCAACGTCGGCTCTCCTGAAGATACACGAGCACTCAACATAATTCCTGTCAATGCCGCCATAAAACCTGAAATACCATAAGCAATCAACTTATATTTCATGTTCGACAAACCAGACAAGACGGCCGCGTTAATATTTCCACCAATAGCCCACATATGCCTCCCCAAGGGCGTCATGTTATATAATACATACATCACGAGTGCTATCAAAACACTCACAATTACCGGAGACGGCAGACCTAAGAACGTTCCATAACCAAAGATGGCTGAAAACTTCTCCGTAAAGCCGTAAACAGGGGCCCCCGATGAGATCATGAGAGTAATTCCATTGATTATCCCCATCATTCCTAATGTTGCGATAAACGGAGACACATTGAACGTCGCGACAATAAAACCATTTAACAGACCTACTATGGTACCGACAGTAAGCCCGACCAATATACCAACTATTATTGCTACCGCTGGATCCGATATTTCTAACATGACCATGGTTGATATGATACTCACCAAAGCAGCAACTGCCCCTACAGACAGATCGAAACCACCCACTATTAACACACACATCTGCCCTAACGACATTATTGCAAGATATGTGGATTGACGAGCAACTGACAGAGCATTATCAGCCGTTAAAAATACGGGGTTCATTAAAGCAAAGAAAACCACAATGGAAACAAACAAGCCTAACTGTATTCCAAGTTTTCCATATTTTCCAAAAATGCTAGCCATTGTATTCGCGTTCTTGATTTTCATAAGCAATTAATCTCCGGTCATTATTTTTCATTCCTACTCAATACCAAAGTAGCTATTCAACAATTTCACACGCGAAGCCTCTTCATGCTCAAATGTATTAAATATTGCATGCTCATGCATGGTTATTATTCTGTGTGAAATATTCAATAGTTCATCAAGTTCAGACGTTATCATCACGATCGAGACATTGTTTTGAGACAATTCGTGCAGTAGTTTGTATATTTCCCCCTTTGCATGTATGTCAATACCGTGCGTCACTTCATCAAAAATAATTAATTTTGCTTTTTTCAAAAGACCCCTTGATACCAACGTTTTCTTTTGGTTTCCTCCGCTCATGTACAAAACCATTTTAGACGTGTCCTTAGGGACAATACTCAACTTATGGACGTTTTCCGTAACCTCCATTTTTTCTCTTTTTTTTTGGAGGAATCCCGTTTTAGTAAAACTCTTCAACGACAATATGGATTGATTTTCTAGTTGTGGTCGTCCCATAAATAATATTTTTGTTTTATCTGCAGGAAAATATACAATCCCTTTACTCAACATACGATTCGGGCTTGCTTTGCCTATTTCTTCTCCAAACACCTTCACATGACCGCTGACTATTTTTTCGAGACCAAACAGAAGCCTTCCGACTTTGTCTTTGCCGGATCCCTCTAGCCCTCCAACACCCAATATCTCACCCTCTCTAATATCAAAATTTAAATTTTTTAATCCTCCCGCTGTCGCGACATTCACTACTTCGAGTATTTTCTTGCCCTCGATTTTTCTCAAAGGCGGATAACTCATTCCCGTTTCATACCCTGTAATCAATCGGATTAAATTATCTTCAGTTATATCTTGCTTTGAATCGAGGGTCGTTATAGTGTGTCCATCTCGCAATACGGTCAGCCTGTCACACACCTTCTTGATTTCATCAATCCGATGTGAAATATATATTATACCCACTCCATTTCGTTTTAGTCGTTCAATCAAATTATATAATACGGCCATCTCCTCGTCAGTTAAAGATGCCGATGGCTCATCCAAAACGATTACGCTTGCATCATAAATGACGGCCTTTGCAATCTCTACAAGTTGCTGTTTTGCTATGCTCAGATTGCTGACTTCAACGTCCAATATGTCTTTGATATCAAGACCTTCCTTTTCCGTCCTATCCACAACATACTTTCGCATTAAATGCTTATTTAGAATACCTTTATTTGCAAATTCTCGGCCCAAAAAAATATTGTCAAGTACTGTTAATTGCGGGACCAGACTTCTTTCCTGATGACAGCAACTTATCCCTCTTTGCCTGGCGTCATATGCGTTCTTTATGGAAACTTCCTCGTTGTTGATGTATATTTTCCCCTCTGTCGGAGGATAAACGCCTGACAGCACTTTAATCAATGTCGTTTTCCCAGCCCCATTTTCACCAAACAAAACATGAGTCTCGCCTGCTCGCAATTCAAAATTCGCACCCTTGAGAGCAACAACACCTGGAAACTTTTTGGTTATGCCCTCCATCCTAATCAAGGAATCATTTCTTAAATTATCTGCGCCCATAAACTGACTCTCTCTTTTTTAGTATTTAATTTTGATGGTCCCGTAAAAAGTCATGCGGCGTTTTTACAGGTTTTAGTTCTGGATTCAGTCGCCGCGTTGAAAATAGTGTTGAGCCAGTGCCTGGTGCTCATGAAACGCTCTTTGACAGTCATAATAA
>JALOBE010000021.1 GCA_023228425.1 Syntrophales bacterium | reverse complement strand
CAAAACCCTATTTCTAATGGTTTCCATTAGAACATACTCAGGATAATCTCACAACTAAAAGCGACTAACGCTATCTATTATGACCAAAATCTGCTAATGGAAAATCTGGGTTAAAATAACAAATCACGCCGGGCAGGCAATGAAACACCATCTCATCCATCGCTCCTTATTCATCGAAACGATTTACCCGTTCTTTACGGTATTGCTGGTGCTGACCTTTGTCCTTCTCATGGGGCGGATCCTCCAGTTAATGGACATGATGATCAACAAGGGAGTCAGTCTCTTCAGCATGGTGAAGCTGATTCTCTTCCTGGTTCCTTCTTTTCTGTCGATCACCATACCGATCGCGCTGCTGATCGCCATACTGATCGGTATGGGGCGACTGTCCAGAGAAAATGAGCTTCTGGTCATGAAATCCGCGGGTCTCAGCCTGTACCAGCTCGTTCCCCCCATCGCCCTGCTTGCCGTCGTCGCCTTCATTCTTTCCCTGTTCCTGGGGTTCTTCGTCGTACCCGCGGGCAACACGGCGGGCCGTGAACTTCTCGTCGATCTGGCCCGGCAGAGGGCCGGGATCGGCATTAAGGAGAAAATTTTCAACGATGATTTTCCCGGCCTCATGCTTTACGCTGACCAGGTTTCAGTGGACGGATCCATGATGACGGGCGTGTTCATAGCGGATCAGCGCGTTGAGCACAGTCCCGTGACCATCATTGCCCGCAGGGGGAGACTTCAGGCTGACCCCGGGTCCATGGGTGTAACCTTGAGACTTGAGGAGGGAAGCACCCACATGGTGGGGGCTGACCTGGCAACCTATCGGAAGATGGATTTCGCGGTTTATGAAATCGCCCTCGACATGTCACAGACCATCGCGGGAGCCGGGGGAGAATCTCGTCGGGATGGAAGCGACACGATGACGATTGGCCGCATGCTCGGTGAGCTGAGGGACGCCGGGCGGTCCGCGGCGGAGCGCAACGTGCTGGTGATGGACCTGAACAAGCGTTTTGCCGTGCCCGTGACCTGCGTTGTTTTTGCACTCATCGCGTTTCCCTTGGGAATGGTACGGCATCGGACGGCCAAATCCCGGGGATTCGTCACGGGCCTGGTCATCGTCGTTGTCTATTACGTTCTTCAACTCGGTGGAGACGCGCTGGGAGAGACGGGAAAACTCTGGCCGGCCGCCTCCGCCTGGGGACCAAACCTGATTCTCGGTGCAGCGGGTGTATGGTCGTTCAGCAGAGCCCTGGCTGAAAAACCTCTTCTGGACGTTGAGGCGCTACAAAAAAGAATCAACCGCCGGGTCCTTCTGCCGCCGGCTCACATTGATTCCAGTCCTCCGGTTCCGCCGAAAAGGACACAAAGGAGATTTACCGCGGAGTACAAGCGCGCTATTCTTCGTGAAGCAGAGGCATGCAGACAGTCCCGCCGGATCGGCGAGCTCCTGCGCCGTGAAGGTCTGAGTTATTCCCATCTGTCAGCGTGGCGCCGGCAGGAAAAGCGTAACGTCCGGAAGGCCCGGGCAGTGGTGAAGGATACACCCGAAGAATAACGCTTCCGTACATGTCGAAGTATCGGAAGGCCGATTGATGCGTACCGTAGACACCTATATTCTCAAGGAATTTGCCAGGAATCTGGTTCTCATCATCCTGTCGCTGATCGTCCTGTATCTCGTCGTTGATTTTTTTCAGAGAATCAGGATGTTCATCAGTAATGGCGCGACGCTGCCCCAGATGGCGGCCTACTTCATCTACAGCCTTCCCATGATATTGGTCCAGATGACCCCCGTAAGTGTTCTCCTGTCATCACTTATCACCTTCGGCATCCTTTCCAGGAATTGTGAACTCGTCGCCCTGAGGGCCGCCGGTGTGAGCCTCTACCGGGTGGCCGCGCCCCTGGTCCTGGTTGCCGCGGGCATAGCCGCCTTTTCATTCATGGTAAACGAACTTGTAACACCCTGGAGCAATCAACGGGTCAAGTACACGAAGTACATTGAAATACAGAACAGAGCCCATGCGGGGTCTTTCAAACAATACCAGATATGGTACCGGGGGAAGGAGGGTATCTACAATTTTGCCGTTTTCGATCCCCATGAAGGTGTGCTGAGGGGGATAAAGATCAATTACCTCGACCGGTCGATGAATATGACCAGGAGAATCGATGCGGCTGAAGGACGTTGGCGCGATGGAGCCTGGGTCTTCGAAGATCTTATAATCACTACCTTCCCTGAAGGTGCATTCCCCCTGGTGGAAAAACTGGCATCCGCTCCGGTAAATCTTCCGGAAAAGCCCCAGGACTTCCTGGCTGTCCAGAGGGAGCCCGATGAAATGGGGTTTGGCGAACTGAGGAGGTTCATTGAAAAAATCCGTTCCGAGGGATATGATGCCACTCCCTACAGAGTGGATCTCTACGGCAAAGTCGCCTTTCCCATTGTCAGCATACTGATGGCGGTACTCGGCCTGTGCTTTGCCGCCCGCTTTGAGCGCAGCGGCGGTGTTGTCCAGGGCATAGGCATCGGAATAGCCGCGGGGCTTTCCTACTGGTTGTTCTTCGCCTTCGCCGTGTCTCTGGGCCGCTCCGGCGTTCTTCCGCCCATGCTGAGCGCCTGGGCGGCGAACCTGGTGTTTCTGGCGGGTACCGTTCTTCTTCTCAGGCGCGTCAAAACATGAGCAACAAAACGGGAATTACGTTCCCATCTCCCAGGAATTAAGATACCTGCTCTGCTCCTCCGTGAGGGTGTCAATGGAGATTCCCAGCGACGCGAGTTTCAACCGGGAGATTTCCTGATCGATGTCACGCGGTACGGAATAGACGATCTTCTTCAGACCCTTCCCCGACCCGGCCAGGTATTCCGCCGACAGGGCCTGGTTTGCGAAGCTCATGTCCATGACACTCGAGGGATGTCCCTCCGCAGCGGCAAGGTTGATAAGACGTCCCTCTCCCAGCAGATAAATCAATCGGCCGTCATCAAGGCGGTATTCGTCGATATGTTCCCGTACGCGGCCCCTGTACTCCGCGATTTCTTTCAGCCCCTCGATATCGAGTTCGACATTGAAATGGCCTGAATTGCTTACGATGGCACCGTCCTTCATGGACAGGAAATGCTCTTTCCTGATGACGTTTATGTTTCCCGTGAGGGTGCAGAAGAAATCGCCCGTCTGTGCGGCCTCGGCAATGGGCATTACACGGTATCCGTCCATGACTGCCTCGAGGGCGCGAAGAGGGTCTGTTTCCGTTATGATGATGTTGGCTCCCATTCCATGGGCCCGCATGGCCACTCCGCGGGAGCACCAGCCGTAGCCGCAGATCACGAAGACCGATCCCGCGAGGAGGCGGTTCGTCGCCCGGATGATGCCATCGACGGTACTCTGCCCTGTTCCGTAACGGTTGTCGAAAAGATGCTTCGTGTCAGCGTCGTTTACGGCAATGAGGGGAAACTGAAGAACACCGCTTGCCGCCATGGCGCGAAGCCTGATGACGCCCGTGGTTGTTTCTTCGGTTCCGCCGATGATGCCGGGGATCAGATCCCGCCGATCAGCGTGAATTCTGGACACCAGGTCCGCTCCGTCATCCATGGTGATAGCGGGTGCTATGTCAAGGACAGCGTCTATGTGACGGTAATAGGTGTCACGGTCTTCTCCCCGTATAGCGAATACCGGGATTCCGCTATGCTTTACCAGGTAGGCCGCCACGTAATCCTGGGTGCTCAGGGGGTTTGATGCGCAGAGGGCAACCTCGGCCCCCCCGGCTTTCAAGGTGTCCATAAGGCTCGCCGTTTCGGTGGTCACATGCAGGCAGGCGCCGAGGCGGATACCTGCCAGGGGCCGTTCCCGTTCAAATCTCTCGCGTATGCTGTTCAATACGGGCATGCTCTTGTTTGCCCACTGTACACTGGACCTGCCCTTGTCCGCCAGGTCGATGTCCGCAATATCATAATCCATAAATCTAAGTCCCCGCTTCCTTTTTCAGAATGTCGACCATGTCGGTTTTTTCCCACTCATAATCATCCAGGAAGAGATTACGCGCTATCTTTCGGTACACGTTCCCGTTGAGCAGGTCAAATTTCTCGATCATCCCCCGGGGTGTAAAATCGAAAACGCGCCGTATGATGGCTGAGAGCTCCTCATCGGGGATGACGCCGGTCCCGAAGGTGTTCACGAACACCGACATCGGCCGGGCAATCCCGATGGCGTAGGCGATCTGAATCGATATTTTTCCGGCCAGGCCGGCGGCCACCACATTTTTCGCCGCGTACCGACTTCCAAAAACAGCGGAGCAGTCAACTTTTTCAGGTGTCTTGTTGACGATCGCGCCGCCTCCGATCTGGGCTCCCGGGTAGGCTCCGTAGAGCTGGCAGACCAGTTTCCTGCCCGTTATGCCTGAATCGGCGGAACTGCAGGAGTGAACAGCCTGCCATTCCCCTGTGGGGTTAAAGAGAAATTCCGTCGCGTCGTCGACCCATTCACCGAGACTGTCAAAGGCAATTTTCCGGGCCATATCTTCGATGTTGTTGGCTTCAGACACGTAGCGGTAGTCGATGGAGTTTGACATGAGAACCTTCGCGAGCCTGGTCGGTTGCCCGCTGCTGTCATATTCGACGGTAACCTGTCCCTTGCCGTCGGGAGCAAATACGGGATCATTGCATGTTTCAAAGGCACGCATCATGGTATTTGCCAGGACGAAGGGAAGGGGCAACAGTTGAGGCGTTTCATTCACGGCGAACCCGAACATGATCCCCTGGTCTCCGGCACCGATTTCCTTGTATTTCCCCAAATCCGCTCTGGTGCCGATGTTGATGTTCGGCGACTGGGGTATAATGGCGTTGAAAACTCCCATGGAATGGCCGTTGAGACCCACGGCGGAATCATTGTAGCCCAGCGAAAGGACGGTCTGGCGGAGCGATTTTTCGATGTCAAGGTAAATCCGTGTGGATACTTCACCGCCGATGATACAGAATCCTTTTCCCAGAAACGCTTCGAGACCACAATGGGGCATGGTGTCAACAGTCATGCCGATTTTGCGTTCTTCCTCGAGAATTTTCGCTATAAGATGGGCCGTGATGGTGTCGGCGACAATGTCGGGATGCCCCATCTTGACTGCTTCAGATGTGATCAGCATGTCTTTTTTCCTCCTCGATGATTTTTTTAATGTCCTGTGGTGTGAATATGCCGCCCGACACGATCAGGGCGAAGGCGTGGTCGATAGGCATGTCCAGGGTAATGGTGTCTTCCTCCGGTACCAGCAGAAGGAAGCCGGAGGTGGGGTTTGGCGTCGTGGGAACAAAGACGTTGATCATGCGGTTCCTGGTCTTGTCCTGAAGCTCGCCCCGGGTGATTCCTGAAACAAAGGCAATGGAGTAGACCCCCCTGCGGGGATATTCAATGAGTACGACCCGGGAAAAACTCGTACTGTCCTCGCTGAATATGGCATGGGTGAGTTGCTTCGAAGCGATATAAATAGTTCGGACCACGGGTATCTTGTCAAGAAGTGTTTCCCCCCAGGCTACAACTTTTTTGCCCACATAGCTTCTGACGATGAGGCCGACCAAGAATATGAGCACTATCAGTACGACGAATTCGATTCCCGGGACGGGAAGAAGCCCGTCGATCTGAAAGTAGGACATCAGCGCCCGGGCAAGCCCCTTCATCATCCTGACCAGGAAGATCAGGAGATATACGACGATGCCGATGGGAATAAGCGCCGCCAGGCCCGTAATAAAGACACGTTTGATTGATTTCTTCATAACCTGTTGCGATTGAGCGTCATATCAAAGTCCCGGCAGGTTTTCAACAAATGAAAAGGGGTGAACACCGCGGCTCACCCCTGTCGATTCAGTATCGCAGTTGCCTTTACTGTGCGTTTCTGACGATCCTGTTGGATTCGTCAAGAAGAAAACAGCGTGTTTTCCAGGATCTCGTCTCCTGTTCGTCCACCAGGGCGTAGGTTGCTATAATGACAAGATCACCCTTCTGGGCCTTCCAGGCGGCGGCGCCGTTCAGACAGATGACCCCCGATCCACGCTCACCCTTGATGACATAAGTGGAAAACCGCTCACCGTTGGATACATTGTATATGTCGACCCGCTCGTGCACGAGGATGTCTGCGGCCTCCAGGAGTTCTTCGTCGATGGTGATACTTCCTTCGTAATGAAGCTGGGCATCCGTTACCGTTGCCCGGTGCAGCTTTGATTTGAGCATTGTCCTCTGCATGATTCTGTTCACCTCTATGGAATAGGGAGTGGTTCGCCGAAGACATAGTTGTCGATAAGGCGCGGCAAACCCACTCGCACTGCCAGGGCGATAACGGCCTCCCGGTCAATGTGTTCAATATTCTCCAATGTCTGCGTGTCGCAAATCGAAATGTAGTCGATGCCGGCGCATTCATGGACTTCGATGTTGTTCCTGACGGCATCGATGATCCTCGCAGCGTCGCGTTCACCTGATTCGTAGAGGTCTCGGGCGATTTTCAGGCCCCTGCTCAAGCTGAGGGCCGCCTCTCGTTCACCCTCCTTCAGGTAGGCATTCCGTGAACTCATGGCCAGGCCGTCATGTTCTCTCGTGGTGTCCATTCCGACGATTTCCAGGTCCATGTCGAGGTCGGTCACCATGCGCTTGATGGTGACGAGCTGTTGAAAATCTTTCTTGCCGAAAACGGCGGCGTGGGGCTTGACGATGTTAAAAAGCTTCGTGCAGACTGTGGCGACGCCCCTGAAGTGGGTCGGTCGGGAGCGGCCGCACAGGTTCTTTGTTACATTTTCAACGGTAACGTATGTCTGGTAATTCTTGCCGTACATTTCGGCGGCGGTGGGATAGAAAATGATGTCCACGCCAACCTCGGCAGCGAGTCTCTCATCCCGTTCGAAATCGCGGGGATACTTTTCGAAATCCTCACCGGGAGCGAACTGGGTGGGGTTGACGAAAATGCTGATGACCAGACAGTCGCCCCGTTTCTTTCCCTCTTTCATGAGGTTCAGGTGCCCGTCGTGAAGATAGCCCATGGTTGGCACGAAAGCGATGCGTCTTCCCTCCATTCGGAGAGACTCGGCGCGTTCCTGCATCTTTTTGCAACCGTTGATGACTTCCATCATCCAATGCCCGTTTCAGTATCAAAAAAGGCCTCCCCAGCGGACAGTCGGGAAGGCCTGTATCATCACCTCGTTCGGTTCTCGGATCCTTCCGTCCCGGTCCTTATCGGGGATCCAGGCGGTTTGCCGTGCTATTAGCAGAGGCGTCATTTTCTGTCAAGAACATTCGCCCCCTTTTTTTGTTTTTTCGGTCACTCACCACTCCGGTTCAACTCGTTGAGAGAAGATCCGGTCAGAATCGTGTCACGCTGCCAGGCCTTGTCATCCCGTTCAGGGTAGTCAAGGTTGAAGTGGAGGCCCCTGCTTTCTTTCCGCAGGCGCGAGCAAGCGATGATCAGCTTGGCGACCAGAGCGATGTTGCGAAGCTCCAGCAGCTCCGTGGTTATTTTAAAATTCCAGTAATATTCGTCAATTTCCCGGGATATGAAGTCTATTCTCCGCTTCGCCCGTTCAAGCCGTTTGTCGGAACGGACGATACCCACATAGTTTGACATGCACCGCCGTATTTCGTCCCAATTGTGGGACACCACAATGGATTCATCGCTTTCCGTCGCCCCCTTGGGATCCCATGGCGGAAGGGTCAGCGATTCGGCCCTGGTGGAAGGGAACAGGGCTTCGATTTTTTTGAATATCCGGTGAGAGAATACCAGCGCTTCCAGAAGAGAGTTGCTTGCGAGGCGATTGGCCCCGTGAAGTCCCGTGCAGGAAACCTCACCGCAGGAAAAAAGCCCGCCGATCGATGTTTCCCCCGACCCGTTGACCACGACACCGCCGCACTGATAATGTGCGGCGGGAGCCACGGGAATAGGGTCAGTCGCCATGTCGATACCGAATTCCCGGCACTTCCCGTATATGTGGGGGAACCTGTTCATCAGAAAATCCCTGCTACGATGCCTGATATCAAGGTAGACACAGTCATCACCGGACTTTTTGAGCTCCCTGTCGATGGCCTGGGCCACCACGTCCCGGGGAGCGAGACTTTTCATGGGGTGGTAGCGTTCCATGAAGGAGGTGCCGTCCTTCAGTATCAATACGCCCCCCTCGCCGCGGACGGCTTCGCTGACAAGGAATGACTTCGCTTCCGGGTGGAAGAGGCAGGTGGGGTGAAACTGGATGAACTCCATGTTCGACACCACGGCGCCGGCTCTGAACGCCATGGCAAGGCCGTCGCCGGTTGCAATGTCGGGATTCGTGGTGATCAGGTACACCTTTCCGGACCCGCCGGTGGCGAGAATGACGAAGCGGGCCCTGAAGGTCAGCACGACCTGACGCTTTACATCGAATACATAGGCTCCCAGGCACTGATCAGGGGAATCGTCCGCTCCGGTCAACCTCGACCGGGTAATGAGGTTGACGGCGAAATGATTTTCAAAAATGCTGATATTTTTGTTGATTTCAGCTTTCTCGACAAGAACCCTCTCAATCTCTCTGCCCGTGAAATCTTCGGCGTGGAGGACCCTCCGGTGGCTGTGGCCGCCCTCACGGCCGAGGTCATAGACGTTCGTTGACGCCGGAGAGTCGGCCCGGGTAAACCGCACGCCCCAGTCGATCAGTTCACGGATACGGTCGGGTCCTTCGGTAATGACGAAACGCACCACGTCTTCACGGCAGAGGCCGGCACCGCTTTCCAGGGTATCCCTCACATGGGATTCGAAGCTGTCCTCACGGTCCGTCACCGAGGCGATACCGCCCTGGGCGTAGTTGGTGCTGGATTCGATGGCATCTTTTTTCGTGACGATCGCAACGGTTCCCAGACGGGCCGCCTTGATGGCGAAAGCAAGTCCGGCGATGCCGCTTCCGAGAACCAGAAAATCGCGTTCGATTTCCATAAGCTTGCTCCAGCGGTATTGGTATTTACAAAGCTTCGTGTTTCTTATATACCTTTCGCTCGACCATGTGAATACCTTTTATGGAGTCAAATGTCCATGCGCGTGCTGGGAATCGAATCATCCTGTGATGAAACGGCGGCGGCCGTCGTCACCGGGGGGAGGACACTGCTTTCAAACGTCATAGCGTCTCAGGCGGATTTCCATGCCCGCTACGGGGGGGTGGTCCCGGAAATAGCCTCGCGCAAGCACATGGAGGCGATCATGCCCGTCATTGACGCCGCGCTGGACGACGCGGGCCTGACCCTGGATGCCATAGACGGGATTGCCGTCACCAGGGGCCCCGGCCTTATCGGATCCATCCTTGTAGGCCTGTCGGCGGCAAAGGCTCTTGCCTTTGCCCGGAACATACCCTTTGTGGGAGTCAACCACATTGCCGGTCACATCGCCGCAGTGTTCCTGACCGACAACCCGCCGTCCTTTCCTTTTGTTTCCCTGGTTGTTTCCGGGGGACACACGAATATTTACCGTTTCGGCAATTTCGACAGGGCGGTACTCCTGGGACAGACCCGGGACGATGCCGCGGGAGAAGCCTTTGACAAGGCCGCGAAAATGCTCAATCTGGGGTATCCCGGGGGGGTGGTCATCGACAGAATGGCCGAGGGTGCGGACCCCGAGCGTGTCAGGTTCCCCCGGGCCATGAGAAAAAGCCTGGACTTCAGCTTCAGCGGGCTTAAAACAGCCCTGCTGTCCCATATCAGGCAACGGGATTCGCTGGCGGAGGAGGAGGTGCCTCATCTGCTTGCCTCCTACCAGCAGGCAATTGTCGACGTACTTGTTGAGAAAACCCTGCGGGCCGCCGAAGAAGCCCGGGTGTCTACTGTTGTCGTTGCCGGGGGCGTCGCGGCGAACCGTCGTCTTCGCGCCTGTTTTCTGGAAACCTGTGAGGCGAAAGGGATCGCCCTCCACATCCCGCCGCCTATTCTCTGCACGGACAATGCGGCCATGATCGCCGCCTACGGTTCCAGTCTTCTCGAGAAAGGCATCCATCACCCCCTGGACCTCAACGCGCTTTCCCGGTGGCCCCTTGGAATGAGTGAGCCCTGAAAGGACACTATCCGCATGACGACGCCACGAAAAATCCTCGACCGTCATGACCTGCGACCGCTCAAGCGGTACGGCCAGTCTTTCCTGGTGGACCGGGACATCATGGCCCGTATTGTGGACAGCGCCGCCATCGGGCCCCATGACCACGTGGTTGAAATAGGGGCCGGCGTGGGCATTTTGACGGGTATGCTCGCCGACAGGGCGGGCCGTGTCACCGCCCTGGAAGTGGACCGCCGCATGATCGCCGTTCTGGAGGAGGAAATGGCGGGGCGCGAGAACGTCATGATCCTGAACGAGGACGTCCTGTCCTACGATTTTTCTTCGGCGGCGACGTCGGGAGACAGGGTGCGCGTCGTGGGGAACATACCCTACAACATATCCTCGCAGATCCTTCTTCATCTCATCCGCCGCCGGGAGCACCTTTCCACGGCAACGCTCATGCTCCAGAAAGAATTCGCCGAACGGATCCTTGCCGCACCCGGGACGTCCGATTACGGATCCCTGTCCGTTCTGACGGCGGTGTACATGATTCCGACCCGGGTCATCGCCGTGCCGTCCAACTGTTTTTTCCCCTCGCCGAAGGTGTCGTCGCTGGTCATCAGGCTCGAAACCAGGGACAGGCCGCTTGTCACCGTTAACAACCCCGACCATTTTGAAAACGTCGTGAGGGCATCCTTCGCCAAGCGGCGCAAAACCCTGCTGAACAGCCTTAAAGACAATCCCTTTCTGACCATAGACCGGAAACAGGCCCTGCCGGCCCTTGCCGAGTCGGGCATCGATCCGGACAGGCGGGGCGAGACACTTACTCCTCAAGAATTCTGCCGTCTGGCCGACAGTCTCGGCTGATTCGGGTTTTTTCTGGACCTTGAGGCTGTCCTGCGTTACAGTGATTCACATGTCTGATGATTGACGGCTTCGTACAATGGTACAGGAGGCTTGGTTGCGCTCACTCCTTCGTCACTGCGGTGTACCCGAAGTACGTCTCATTCCTCAAAATGTGCGCGCCGTGCCTCAAGGAGCTTTTTACAGAGCCGTCCTCATTTGAACGTTTTTCGACTTCTCGGTACCAGAGGCGTACGTATATGACATCATGCGGCACACGATACCGGAGATGGGAGCGTTGCCCGCACCGATGTCAATTTGGCCTCCTTCTCCGGGTTTGCCGGTGCCTCCATATTCAACGATGCCCGCTTACGGCACGTCAGTTGTATGATGCAGGCCCGCCGGAGGCGGGCCGGGGCGCTTTGTACGAGTTCATCATGATTGGCGGGTAGGGGGAGACAGGATTCTGCATGAAGGTTCTCTGCTCGAAGTGTGGTTATCCGAACGATTTGAAGAAGGTATCTTTCAAGGAGCCGACCCGGCGGTTTACCTGCGGGCGCTGCGGGCAGGTGACGGTTCTTGAAACGGGGACCATCGGTGTTCCCGAAGCTATAAGACAGCGGGAGACGGCGACGGTACGACGCCGCTTCGGGATCCGACGTCCTGTTCCCGGGCGCCGTGACACTCGAGGCCCTGAACCCGATGTCCCGGCGTCCGGGGAAGATCTGTTCCCCCTGTCGCGGGAGCCTTCGGGGGAAGGCAGGGGAGAAGCTGAATATCCGGTCAAGGTCCCGAAAAAGTTCAGGATGTTTGCCGTTTTCATGGCTCTGGTCATTGTCTCCGTGGCCCTTTCCACCCTGGGGACCCTCTATTACCGAACCAAGGCCACGGAAGCCGTCAATACCGCGAAAACCTACGTCATGGAAAACCCCGAGGTTGCAAGGGTGGCAGGTAAGCCGGTGAAGATCGAATTGACCCAGATGCAGTTTATCCGGGACGGGCAGAAAATAGAACGTGCACGGTTTGCAATGAAGGTAACCGGTGCCGACCGGACGATTACCGTGGTAACCTACCTGAAGAAAAACGGTGGTTGGGCCGTAACAAGCATCCGCCACCTCGACAGCTCCGGCATGGAACGAAGCCTGGATCGGGCTGACGCTCCGAGGGACAGAGAGAGGCGCCACGCTGTTGTGGCCGCCCGCCCCGTCCTGGGCGCATTCATAAAAGACTTATTCCCGCCTTCGCGGGAATGTCGCTGACACCTTCTGCCGAACCGGCCCGACATTTCTCAATCCCCAAGCGTCCGCAGGGGCCGGGTGAACCCTGCCTGGGGGCGTTTTACATGTAGGGGAAAATGTGCTTCATCACGACGGCAAAGTTGCTTCTCACCGCTTCCCGTCCCTCAACGATCTCCATGTGCCCCGGCAGCAGATACCGGGCGTCCAGTTCGGACAGGCGGGTGATGCTGTCCTTGAGAAGCGGGCTGCTTCCCCCGGGGAAGTCGGTGCGTCCCACGTTCTGAGAAAAAATCACGTCGCCTGAGAAGAGAGCCCCCTCCGTCGGCCACCAGAGGGCCAGTGACCCCGGTGAATGGCCGGGTACATGAATGATTTCGAAGGATTCGTTCCCGAATTCAGCGGTTCCGGGTTCAAGGAGGAGGTCAACAGGTATGCCGGGGGCTGTGAACCCGAACATGGCGTAAATATCCCTGCCGAGGCCCCGATGGAACGCGAGTTCTTCCTCCATGAGACAGATGGAGACGTTTTCACAACCCGCGAACTGTTCCGATCCCTCGAAATGGTCCGGGTGTGAATGGGTGTTGATCACATACCGTATATCCCCGCGATCAATTCCGTCATCTTCCATCCTCGCGAGCAGGTCCGGTACAAATGCCGACAGGCCCGGGTCTATGAGAGCTTTCACGCCGCCTCCGATGTAGTAGCTGTTGCAGTTGTTTTCGAAGAAATTGGTCCACTTATAGACATAGATGGTTTCAGTAAGTTTCATAATGTTCCTTTCGGTTATTCATCGTCGGGGCAGTTGTGTCAGTGGGTCTATGGGCCGATTTGCACGTCTCATTTCAAAGTAAACCCGGTAGTTTCCGCCTGTTTTACCTTGTCCGGACATGGCGATTGTATCACCCCGTGATACCTGGTTTCCCGTCTGAACCTTTCTGTTTTCAAGGTGGGAATAGATAGTCAAGTAGTCGTTCCTGTGCCGTATGATAATCGTTTCACCATAAAACTTTATAGGTGCCGAGTGAAGAACTGTACCCGCTTCCGCAGCGACAACGGGAGCCCGGGCTTCCGATTCTATGGTGATACCGTTCATCCGTGTTCCACCCTGCTGAAGGCCGAAGCGGGATGTGACCGATCCTCCAATGGGCCACAGAAATCGCAGGGGGCCATCGACGGGAACGGCGGTTTTGGAGGCTGCCGTTTCTTCAGACCTCTTTATGGACGCCGTCTGTTCCCGGGGCGTTCCGTCGCGGGCCGCGGGTTTGGGAGCCGCCGCGGGCTGAAGAGTCTCTTCCCGGATCTTTCGATGGGATGATGACCTTTCAGACGGCGCCGGAGCGTCCCGGGGGATGTCGGCCCGTGCCCCTGACACGACCGGCGTGCCCCGGGGAATGAAAAGAACGCGGTTACTTTCTATCCTGTGGATGTCATCGATGCCGTTCGCCGCCGCGATGTTTTCCGGGCTCGTGTTGTAGGTCGCGGCTATCTCGTAGAGGGTTTCACCGGGCTGCACCCGATGGTATACCCCTGCCGACCGTTCCTTGGCCGCGCAGCCGAGGCACACAAACAACAGGCAGAGTGCCGCGATGCCTCCAATGCTCCTCATGAGGAAAATTCGATGTTTCATGATCGTCATAATAACCATGTCAGAACAATAAATCCACCCAGGAGGAGAACGGTAAACACGACCGTCATCAGGTTAAAGTAGCGGTCGATGAAAGCACGTATAGCAGGGCCGAAGCGATAGATCAACGCGCCTACCAGGAAAAAGCGCGCCATCCGGCCAACGGCTGAGGCCGCGACAAATATCGGGAAGTTGATAGAGAATGCTCCGGCCGTGATGGTGATAACCTTGTAGGGCAGGGGAGTAAATCCGGCGATGAATACGATCCATGCGTTGTTCTGGTCAAAAAGACGGGCGATCTGCTCGTATTTTGCGACAAGGCCGTAAAATACGATAATTTTCATGCCTATGGACTGCATCGAAAAATAGCCGATGGCGTATCCCGCAATCCCTCCCAACACGGATCCCGCGGTGCATATGAGCGCGAATTTGAAGGCCCGTGCCGGAATCGAAAGCGCAAGGGCTATGAGAAGCACATCGGGGGGAATCGGGAAAAAACTCGATTCGGAAAAGGCCAGAAAAAAAAGCGCCCAGGATCCGTACGGTGTCTCGGCCCAGTGGAGAACCCAATCGTATAATCTCCGTATCATGGGTCAACTCAGCCCTTCCAGCCGTGTTCACCGATGAGGTTCACAAAGCGGCACCCCCCCAAATCCTCGTATTCAAGGTCGTCTCTATCCTCGGAGCGACGGGTTACCTTCGTCAGATTCTGGCTGTAGCCGCCGCCTACGGGGATGACCAGCCGCCCGCCCGGGGCGAGCTGTTCGATGTAGGTTCGGGGAATCTCCGGCGCTCCGGCGGTCACCATGATCGCGTCATAAGGTGCCTCGTCTTTCCACCCGAAGGTTCCGTCAGCCACAATCAAGAGAACATTGTAGCACTTCAGCCGGTCAAGGATGCGGCGGGCCCGTGACGACAGAGAGGCGATCCTCTCAAGAGAAATTACCCGGTCCGCTATTCGCGAAAGGATTGCCGTCTGGTACCCCGACCCGGTCCCTATTTCCAGCACCTTGTCGTAACCTGTCAGTTCAAGGGCTTCCGTCATCAGGGCTACCATGTAAGGTTGAGAAATAGTCTGCCGTTCGCCGATGGGCAGGGGGTTGTCGGCGTAGGCCTGGTCAAGAAGAGCCTCGTCCACGAAGAGATGACGGGGAATCTCCGTCATCGCGTTGAGGACCAGTGTGTCTGAAATGCCCCGAGCCCTGATCTGGGTTTCCACCATCTTCATTCGCTGTTTTAAATACTTGTCCATTAAGTCACTTCAGCGTTCTCTTTTTTGGCGGAATCCTGTATATCTTTTCGATCCACTGATGCTTTCGCAATCCCAGGGCCTCCCGTGTCACGACGAGGTAGTAGTATTTCAGCCGGGCCTGTTCCCGTGTCTGGTTATAGGTGTCGATTTCTTCGTTTATCTCGCGCAGGACCCTCCTGGTGAAAGACGTGCCGCCGTCGCACACCTCGACCTGGAAGCTCTCGATTTTACCGCTGATTGAGTACTCAAGGATTTTCAGCTCGTCCAGGACGGCGGACAGGTTTCTCCCCGCCCGACTGAGAACATCGGCTCGTTCCCTGAGGATTTCCTCCAGCGTTTTCTGGTATCCTTCATTCGACACGGTCACCACCGCGGAACGGTTCGCAAACCAATTCTTTCTCCCAATGATTCATGTTGTGTCCGGGTATTATCCTGCGACTACCATGGATGCGGGCCGTTTTCAATGAAAAAGGGCAGAGCCGCCGGCCATGGTACCGTTCGTCGACGGTCCTCTGTTTGACTTTGCCGGCACCCTGTATTACTAACAGAAATAAAGGAGGAAATCACTGTCGTCATGAGCCGTTTCAGGGCGCGCATTCTGCCGGCAGCGGTCGTGCTGGCCGCGGCGGTGATCCTTGCTGTCCTTGCCTGGGGGGCCGCCCGCATCATGGATCCCGACCGATTCGGCGCGATTCTGGCGGAGAGGATGGAAGCGCGGCTCGGCATGGAGGTTTCCCTCGAAAGGGCGTCTGTTTCGTTCAGCCGGGGACCCGTGATAACGTTTCGAAACATCACGATCGGAAGTCCGGACGGCACTTCACGCTTTACCTCCGGCGTACTCGAAGCCCGTCTTTCCCTCTTTTCCCTTCTGCTGGGGCGGATCACAGTTACCCGCGTGACCCTTGTGGGTCCGACGGTTGTGGTCGAGACCCTTGCCTTTCCCCCGTCTTCCTCCGGGGGCGGGGATGATGTTCCAATGCTCGACATTCGCGGCGGAACCCTGATTGTCGGCCGGGACCCCGGCCGGATTGTCCTGGATGGTATTGAAGGAAGCCTTGATGCCGGAGCGATCCACGGCACCGCCTCGTTCAAGGGGCAGAAGATCGTTGCGGATCTGGCCTTCAGCGAATCGTCATTGAGGGGTGTCGTCGATCTGAAGGATGTTGATCTTAAACGGGTTCACCCATTTTTACTGGGCAGAACCGATGCCCGGATTTCTGTTCTCACGGGCCCCCGTTCCGCTCGGCTGGATTGCACCCTTGCTGCAAGAGACTTTAAGTTGCATTGGTGGACCGAAGAGATTGCGGTACAGACTTCTTTCGTGCTTCAGGCTGACGAGGACCGGGTGTCTCTTTCGGACCTGGATTTCCACTGTCCCGCCATGCATCTGTCAGGAAGTGGGGAGCTTTCCGGATATCGCCACGGCAAGAATAATGAAGAGGCCCGACTGACCCTGTCGGCCCGGACATCGGAACTGGACTATGAGAGCGTTATCGCCCTTCTGCCCCTGCACCTCTTTCCGGAATGGCTTGATCTTCTTCTGGCCCGCCAGGTCCGGGACGGGACAGTCACCATTACGGAACTGAAATACGAAGGAACGCCGGCGGAACTGCTCTCGGCCGAACACTTCCTGGAAGGGCTTCGCATAGAGGCCATGTTGCGTGATCTGAGCTTTGGAGCCTGCCATGACGACAGCCGGGTCCACCGTATCAGCGGCCGGGCCGCGTTGTCCGGTGCGACCCTCTCATTTCACGACCTTTCAGGACAGGCGGGGTCGTCGCGGGTCGACGAAGTGGAACTCCTGTTTGATAACATCACCCGGGGGGATGACCTGGAGGTCTCTGTCCGTGTCAGGGCCGACATGGAACTGCCTGACTTTGTCACCGCCTGGCGTGCCTCCATGACTCCCCGAAATGTCTATGACCTGCTCGGCCCCCTCTCCGATGCCCGGGGCGGGAGGATACAAGGTTCGGTCTATACCTGGAGCGGCCCTGAACGGTCAGGGCCCGTGCGCGTACGGGGCGATGCCGCTGTGGAAGGCGGACTGTTCCGCTGGGACAACCATGTGCTGGAATCTCTCGAGGGCCGTGCGTACAAGGAGAGTTTTGAAGACTCACTCGTTATCAGTGCTGAAGGTATAATTGACGATTATGCCGTGGATGACTTCCGTCTGTCCATGCCCGATCCCTTTCGTGAGAAAACGTACGACTTGTCTTTCAACCTGACCCGCCCGCCCGGTCCCTACCTCGAGGAGGTCATACGTTTCGGAAAAGGGCTCACGATTGCCGCGAGCGGCAGGGGCGCGGGCAACCGGGTGGATGGAACAATACGCATCGCCTTGCCGGAAACGATCACGGCTGCCGGGGAATACGGTCCCGACGAAGTCAGGGTCGACGGTTCCTTTACCATAGGTTCCGATTGTATCTCGTCGGAGGATATCTCCATTCTCTACGGGGATGTCACCGGCCTGGTGTCGGGATGTGTAACACTTGGTGATGTCAAACGATTTGAAGGATCCATCACCCTGGATAACCTGGTGATTGACGAGCAGGTTTCCGAAAGGATGTCCCTGCTCGGGGGCTATGCCGGCTCTGCCCGCGTTCTTCTGCGTAACACGCTCTTCAGGGGTATACCCATTGAAACCCTGGAGACCCTGGCCGATTTGGAGGAGGGTGTTCTTCGTCTGGAGGATTTCGAGTGCCGTCTTTCCGACGGGAGGGTCCGGGGACGCCTTGTTTTCGAACCGTCGCTGACTCCCCGTTTTGACCTTGAACTGGATGTAGGGAGGGCGGACATCACAAAACTGATCGAAGCATTCTCGTCCTCTCAATCGCCCATCGAAGGTTGGCTTGCCGCCCAAGGTACCCTGCGGGGATCCCTGGATGCCCTCAACGGGGATATGGCCATTGAGGCCAACGATGGCCGCCTCCAGCACTTCTCCGTCATGTCGAAGATATTGACAGTGACCAACCTGTACAGGCTGTTTGCCCCTGAGCCCACGGGATTGTTTGAACAGGGACTGAAATTCAACCGCCTGGCCGTTTCCCTGAAAATACGGGACGGAATGGCCTCCTTTGAAGACTTTCTCATGGAAAGTCCTTCCATACAAGCAGCGGCGGCAGGCTGCTTTGATGTCGGTGAAAAAACGATCGATGCCGTCATCGTCATGCAGCCCCTGGAAACGATCGACCGGATCATAGGGATGATTCCACTGGTGAACTGGATACTCCTCGGGAATGAGCGGCGGCTTGTGGTGGTTTCCGCAAAGGTCCGGGGACCCGTTGAAGATCCTTCAATCAGGCTGACTCCACTGGATACTCTGTCCCGCCCCGTGACCGGCATTCTCCTGCGCACTCTCCGGCTTCCTCTTGATATCATTCTCAAGCCCGGTGTGCTGGTTCCAGGCGGGCAGTCCCGGTCACAGGGCACCGATCAACCGTGATGGTCCCGTAAAAAGTTGTCGGATGCTTGATTGTACTTCCTCATTCGACACTGCGGCGTATCTCGAAGTACGCATCGTTCCTCAGGATTTTCCCGTCTTGCCTGCACAATTTTTTTGCGATGCCGCCCCAGGTCGAACGCTTTTTGACTTTACGATCGATCAACCTTGACACGGTCATGGTTAATGTGTACTCTTCCCCAATTAAACTCCGGTTTAAATACCACGAAAGACAGATAAGAAGGCAGACTATGCCACAGAGAAAAAGGATTAAATCAGTACTTGTAGCCAATCGCGGTGAAATCGCCCTGCGAATCCTCCGAACCGTCAGGGAACTGGGCATGAAAGCCATTGCCGTGTATGAAAAACCCGATTCCAACGCGTTGTTTATCCGTTTCGCCGACCAGGCCATACTGATCGGGAGCGGTCCCCGGAAGGATTATCTTGATATCGATCGTATTCTCTGGGCGGCGCGGGTCAGCGGCGCCGACGCGATCCACCCCGGATACGGCTTTCTCTCCGAGAACCCTGATTTTCCCGAGGCCTGCGAAAAAGCGGGTATCGCTTTTATCGGACCTCCACAGGAAGTAATGAAGATCTTGAGCGACAAGGTCGTGGCTCGGGGAATCATGGAAAAGGCCGGCCTGCCCTTCATCCCCGGAACCGATGACCTTGCGGACGCAGAGGAAGGATTAAAACAGGCCCTCGCATTCGCTGAAAAGGAGGGCTATCCGGTAATGCTCAAGGCATCCGCCGGCGGCGGCGGGCGGGGAATCCGTAAAATTACCACACCGGAAGAACTCGCCGCCCAGATGCCGAACGCCCGTGCCGAAGCACGGTCAGCGTTCAACGACGACCGCCTGTACATAGAAAAAGGTATTGTCAGTCCCCGGCACGTGGAAGTTCAGATACTTGCCGATCATCACGGTACGGTGCTTCCCATGGGCACCCGGGACTGCTCCATTCAACGGCGGCACCAGAAACTGCTTGAAGTGGCCCCGGCGGATCTTCCCCCGGATGTGCTTGAAAACATATCGGAAACCGCTGTCGAAGCGGCACGCAGGGCAGGCTACCGCAATGCCGGTACCGTGGAGTTTCTCGTCGACTCAGAAACCAACCAGTTCTGGTTTATGGAAATGAACACGCGGCTGCAGGTAGAGCACACGGTAACGGAGGTTCTCACGGGTGTCGACATCGTTCGGGAACAGATACGGATCGCTGATGGTGAGTATCTGGAGATAGCCGACGCCTGTAACAATCTCATCGGGAAAGCGATCCAGGTACGAATAAACGCGGAAGATCCCAAGAACAACTTCATGCCCGAAGGTGGAAAGCTTGTCGCCGTGTACCAATCTCCGGGAGGCCCCGGTATTCGGCTTGACGGTATCGCCTACCAGGGCTATCGGGTTCCCACGGAATACGATTCGCTTCTGGTCAAGATGACTGTCAGGGGATACAACTGGGAGCAGGCTGTGCAGAGACTGCGCAGGGCGCTCAATGACTTCCTTATCGTAGGACCCAAAACGACCATTCCCTTCTACCTGGCACTGTGTGAAGAACCGGACTTCAAACGGGGCGTTTTTGATACGGCCTATCTTGAGAAACACCGGGAGATATTCGATTACCACGACCGGGAGAGGGAGATTACGAAACTGTCACGGCTGATAGCTGAAATACACGCCAAGAAACACAACCCCTTCGCCTCCTGATGGGCGGAGCGCGTGAAGAGATACAACAGGAAATTTTATGAGTGCAAAAAAGAGCCTTATCCAGGAAAGAATTACACCGAAAGAACTGAAACTCAAGGGCGTCGCCCATGTGCTCGACAAGATACGAAAAGCCGATGGGTATTACGTAACCAACAGCGAACGTGACCTGTCTCAGTCGGATTTTAAAAATCGGATCATGCCTCACACGCAGCTCCTGGTTTCAGGAGACCGGAACGAAACAGGATTTTTTTCCCTTGAGATAACGGGAGGTGCCTCCGTTCATGTGGACATGCTCCGCAAGCAGATCAATCCTCTGGAAAAGCTTGAATTGTTGAGCAGGTTCATGCCCGACACCATGTTTCAGACGCTGTGCCGGGGGATCAACCTCTTCGGATACCGGCCCTATCCGGACAATGTGGTCCGCATGACCGTGAAAAGTTTCGCGCGTTATGTCCACGTGTGGAGAGTTTTCGACTTTCTCAACCATATTCCCAACATGGAGGCCGTTTTCGAAGGAGTGAAGGCGGCGGACCGCATTCTCGAGCCTTCTATCTGTTTCTCCACCGGCGAAGAGCATACCGACGCCTATTACGTGAAAAAAGTGAGGGAACTGGTAGAGGTTGCCGGAGAAGACATTATCCTCTGCATTAAAAACCACGGCGGACTGGGAACACCGAAGCGGATCGGAGAGCTGGTGCGATCGATCCTGGACGTCTTTCCGGATCTCATCGTTCACTACCACGGACACAACACGGACGGAAACGACACGGGCCGCATCATTGCCGCCGTGACCAACGGGGCGAAGATCGTCGACGCCTCCGACCACGCCCTTACCGGATTCTATGGTCCTCCACCGTTACTGACCGTCGTGGACACCCTGGCCGACTATGGTCACAGGGCCATGGGCCTGGATCGGCAGAAGCTCATTGACGCGTCAAACCGTCTTCGTTCGGAGCGAAAATATTACAGCGAGTTTGAATCCCAGTTTTTCGGATTCGATCCTACCGTGCAGACCCACAAGCTTCCCGGCGGCGCCACGGGGTCGAGCTTCGAGCAGGCCGTCAAGGGAGGTTTTATCGATAAAATGCCGACAATTCTCCAGGAAGAACTTCCCCGGGTTCAAAAGGAACTGGGCAACTGGTGGAGTGTTACGCCGGGATCGCAGATTCTCTGGACAACGGCAGTCAGCAACGTTCTCGAAGGCAAACGCTATTCAAAGGCGAATGATGACCTGAAGAATCTCATGCTGGGTCGCTATGGAGAGCTTCCTTTCTACTGGCCCGCCGATGAGATTTACGAGGCCGTTTTCGGACCGGACTGGAAGAACATTGTCGAACGTGAACGGGGCTACCAGCACATTTCCGACATCGATGTCGACATTGAACGACGGGTTCTGGAGAAGCGTCTGGGCAGGGAAGCCACCGATGACGAGCTGGTCCTGTACCTGCAGCATCCCAACGATGCCGCGGCCTTCTTCAAGTTCGAGGAAACCTACGGCAAAACCTGGGTGCTTCCGCCCGACATATGGTTCAGGAGAGGCGGCTTCAATCTCGGAGAAGAGCATGAGTTCACCGACTATTGCGGCCAGAGCCATGTAGTGGAAATCGGTCCTATGAGAAGGACCAAGAATGGCGATGTGGTTACCTATTTGATGATAGATCATCACTCCCAGCCGCTTCTGACCGAAATGGATGCCGAAGGGGCCCGGATAGAGCGGAAACGAACTCTCTCCATGAAAGAAATCGTCGAGCTGGCACAGGTGGGGAACATGCTCTCTCCCCTCAAGGGTGTCGTGAATGCCGTTCCTGTGGATGCAGGGCACGATGTGGTAGCCGGCCAGGTACTTGTTGTTCTTGAAGCGATGAAGATGCTCAACAACGTGGAATCAAAAATCAGTGGAAAAGTAACAGAAATTCTGGTATCGCCGGGGGATGAAATTGACGTTGGTGATGCCCTGGTAATGGTGGAAAAAAAGAAGTAGTGCGCAGGACGGTTCGTTTTCCCTGAAGCCCTTTCAACGGTGCCGGTGACCCGGCATGCACCAGAAAAAGGAGGAAAGGATGAAAAAAGGAAAAATCACTGTTCTGATCATTCCACACGGCCGCCGGGCGGTTCGCGAACTGAAAGTATCGGTCGGCCTCATCACAACACTCACGTTTCTTTTCTTCATCGGTCTCGTGGCGACGGGATACCTGGGGAGCCGGTACATTGAATACAGGAAAAACCTGGTGGCTCTCGCGGAGTTGGAAGAAGCCCATCGGACCCAGGGGGAAAGCCTTTACGCGCTGGCGGAGAAAGTCTCCTATTTCGAAAAGAGAATCGCCGAACTCAACAATTTTGACCGCGAGATACGAATAATCTCCAATCTCGAAGTGGCCGGCGGGGAGGAAAACTTCTTCGGAGTGGGTGGGTCGTCACCGGAAGAAGACGAGGCAGTGGAGCGTCTCCTGGAAACGCAGCAGGTACTGATCGATGAGATTAACCGGGACATCGATCAGCTTCTCGAGGAATCGCTGGCCCAGGAGCGAAGTTTCCGCGAACTCGTAGAATACCTGAAAACGCAGAAATCGGTCCTTGCCAGGACACCCTCCATCTGGCCCGTTGTGGGATGGGTGACATCGGAATATGGAAAAAGAAAATCTCCCTTCACCGATCGGACTGAATTCCACAACGGTATCGACATAGCGGCTCCTCACGGCAGAAATGTCATGGCCCCTGCCGATGGCGTGGTGAAAGTGGTGAAAAACGACCGGCACATGGGAAAACTGATATGGATTGATCACGGTGACGAGGTGATGACCTGTTACGGCCATCTGCGAACCCAGTCCGTCAAGGCCGGTCAGCAGGTAAAGCGGGGTGAAGTCATCGGTACCGTGGGAAGCACCGGACGGAGCACCGGCCCTCATCTGCACTACGGCGTGCAGGTAAGTGGTGAATACGTGAACCCGCGGCGTTACCTCTTTTAGACAGACAGAGAAGTCAGTAACATTATCGCTACTTGGCAGGCTACTCCCGGTGCCGATGGTTGCCGGGTTTTTCATATGAGGGACCATGTTTCAATATCTTTTGAAAAAAATAGTGGGAAGCAGGAACGATCGTGAACTGAAACGATTGTCCCTGTATATCGATGAAATCAACGGCTACGAGCCGGAGATGCAGAAACTCACCGACGAGGCGTTACGAAACAAGACGATCTGCTTCAGAGAAAAGCTCGACCGGGGGACGGAGCTCGACGACATCCTGACGGAAGCCTTTGCCGTTGCCCGGGAAGCGGCCCGGCGAAACGTGGGCATGCGGCCCTTCGATGTGCAGTTGCTCGGCGGTATCGTACTGCATGAAGGGAAAATCGCCGAAATGAAGACCGGTGAAGGCAAGACACTTGCCGCTACCTTGCCCATCTACCTGAACGCGCTTTCGGGCAGGGGTGTGCATGTGGTTACCGTCAACGATTACCTGGCCGGCCGCGATGCCGCATGGATGGGCCCGGTTTATACCTCTCTGGGGCTCACCGTCGGGACCATCGTCCACGGAATGGACGACCGGCAACGGCGGGAGGCATACCGCTGCGACGTAACCTACGGGACGAACAACGAGTTTGGTTTTGACTACCTGCGGGACAACATGAAGTTCACCTTCGACGAGTATGTCCAGCGGGATTTTCACTATGCCATCGTCGACGAGGTGGACAGCATCCTCATTGACGAAGCCAGGACACCTCTCATCATATCGGGCCCCTCGGACGAATCGACGGACAAGTACGTAAAAATCAATCAGATTATACCCACTCTCAAGAAAGATGTCCATTTCTCGATCGATGAAAAGAGCAGGACGGTGGTGCTCACCGAAGAAGGCGTGGCGAAGGTTGAGAAACTGCTGAACGTGCAGAACATCTACGAACCCGGGAATATCGAAGTCCTGCACCACGTCAACCAGGCTCTGAAGGCTCACACCCTTTTCAAGCGTGACGTGGACTACCTGGTTTCCGACGGCCAGGTGGTCATCGTTGACGAGTTCACCGGCCGTGTCATGCCGGGAAGGCGCTATAGCGACGGTCTCCACCAGGCCCTGGAGGCCAAGGAAAATGTCAGGATCGAGCGGGAAACCAGACCTATGCCTCGGTCACCTTCCAGAATTATTTCAGGATGTATAAAAAGCTTGCCGGCATGACCGGTACAGCCGACACGGAAGCGGAGGAGTTCAAGAAAATATACAATCTCGAAGTGGTGGTCATTCCCACGAATATGCCCATGATCAGGGAAGATTGCGTCGACGTCATATACAAGACGGAAAAGGAAAAATTTGATGCCGTCATCGAAGAAATCAAGGAACTCAACGTCATCGGACGACCCGTGCTGGTAGGGACCATTTCCATTGAAAAATCAGAGCTTTTGAGTAAATACCTCAAGAAATACGGTATCAAACACAATGTTCTGAACGCGAAAAACCATGAGAAGGAAGCGGAAATCATTGCCGCGGCGGGTCAGCGAGGTGCCGTTACCATATCGACCAACATGGCCGGTCGGGGTACGGACATCAAGCTCGGTGCGGAAGTGGCGGAACTGGGGGGGCTTCACATTCTCGGTACGGAGCGCCACGAGAGCAGGCGCATTGACAACCAGTTGCGCGGACGGTCCGGGCGACAGGGCGACATGGGATCGTCCCGGTTTTACCTGTCCCTGGAGGACGATCTTCTCAGGATCTTCGGTGCCGACAGGATCTCGTCCATCATGGACCGGATCGGCGTTGAAGAGGGGGAACCCATTGAGCACGGAATTATATCCAAGGCCATCGAAAATGCCCAGAAACGTGTTGAAGGACAGAATTTCGATATACGGAAGCACCTGCTCGAGTACGACGATGTCATGAACCGGCAGCGGGAAGTCATCTACCGGCAGCGCAGGGAAATCCTTGCCGGGACCGACCTGTGGAGTACCGTGGACGAGATCGTCGAGGAACTCGTTGACGACATAGTCGAGGAATTCCTGAGCGAAAAACACCACGAAGAATGGAACCTGAAGGGACTGGATGATGTCTTGTTGAAGCAGTTTTCACTTCACCTCGATTTCGCGAAACGCGAACCGGCAGACCTGAACCGGGAGGAGGTGAGGGACGAACTCACGGAAGCCGTGAGCGGGCATCTGCAGAAAAAAAAGGAGGAGTACGGAGAGTCCATCATGGACTACGTGGCACGCATGGTCATGCTCCAGTCACTGGACGTTCACTGGAAAGACCATCTGCTGGCTATGGACCACCTCAAGGAGGGCATAGGGCTTCGGGGCTATGGCCAGAAAGACCCCGCCAGAGAATACCAGCGTGAAGGCTACGAGATGTTCATGGACATGGTGAACCGTGTCAAGGCAAGTTCCCTTGAAAAACTCTGTCTCGTCCAGATACGCCGCGAGGAAGAAGTCACTGAAATCGAACAGAAGCGCGAGCGTGAGTATGTGATGAGCCGGGGTGATCATGACGCGAAGACATCAACGGTGCGCAGGAAGGAAGCAAAGGTGGGCCGTAACGAACCCTGCCCCTGCGGGAGCGGGAAAAAGTACAAGCGCTGCTGCGGGAAATAGCCGCCGGGGACGGCAAGGCGTGGAGCGGTCAAACCATGTCAGAGAACCATAAAGATCCATCATCACTTCGAGTGCCCGGTTTCAGGGCGAACGGCATTGCCGCGGGCATCAAAACAAACGGCGGAAAGGACCTGGCCCTCATCGTTTCCGACCACCCGGCCCGGGCGGCTGCCGTTTTCACGACCAACAGTTTCAAGGCCGCCCCGGTTCTGCAGGATATGCGTAAAATCGTCTCCGGAACGGCGCGGGCCATCATTGTCAACAGCGGTTGCGCCAATGCCGCCACCGGGGAGCAGGGCGTTGCCGATGCCGGTGCCATGGCCCGGGTGGTATCGAGCCGCCTGGGCTTTCATGAAGACCAGGTGCTGGTTGCATCCACGGGAAGTATCGGCAAGCGTCTGCCCTTGGAGAGGATCGAGGGCGGGGCCGATGAACTGGTGGCGGGTCTTCGAGAAGAGGGCATGCAGGATGCATCTGAGGCGATCATGACGACGGATCGTTTCCCTAAAACGGCCCAGAGGAGCGTTCATCTGGGAGGCAGGGACATACGTCTCTGCGGTATCGCCAAGGGCGCCGGCATGATTGAACCGAACATGGCCACCATGCTCGCCTTCTTTTTTACCGATGCCGTCGTTGACGGACGGTACCTGGACCGGGTTTTCCGACAGGCCATGGACCAGAGTTTCAATGCCATTTCAGTGGACGGATGCATGTCCACCAACGACACGGCGATCATTCTGGCAAACGGGGCGGCGGGAAATGATCCGCTGAAGCCCCGTTCAACCGGATGCGTCATCTTTCGCGAAGCCCTTTTTGATATGGCCTTCCAGCTTGCCCGGCTGATGGTCAGGGACGGCGAAGGAGCCACAAAGCTTATCGACATCAGGGTGGAGGGATGCCGAAACCGTGGTGATGCAAAACGCGTTGCATACGCCATAGGCCGGTCCAGCCTGGTGAAGACGGCCTTTTTCGGCGGCGATCCCAACTGGGGACGTATCATTTCAGCCGTCGGATCAACAGGTGTTCCCCTTCATCCAGAGCAGACGGAACTTCACTTCAACGATCGTCTCATTTTCAAAAACGGCACGGGAGTTGTCGAAAACCACGCCGAACTGGAATCCATCATGAAAGAGGATACCATAGCCGTCCTCGTCAATCTGAACATGGGGGGCGGGTCATTCCGTCTCCTTGCCTCTGACCTTACCCATGAATACATTGACATCAATGCCTTTTACCACACCTGATTCCCCCGGAATCCCGTCGACGGCCCCGCCTCGTCGCGGGACAGCACCATTATGCCATTATCCAATCATCCGGAGCCGGAAGTGAGGGTACGAGGGAACGGGTTATCCTCAACACGATTCAAGGTCCCCACCGTGTCGATGTCGTGTCATTTATGTGAAATGTCTGGTAAAACATCGGCCCGTCGTCTAGAATCAGTACACGAGCTATCGTGAATCCATCCTTTCGCAATGAATCTACAACCATGAGAGGAGAACCGTCATGGCCATGATGAACGGGAAAGACTATGAGGAGAGCCTGCGTACACTGAACCTGAAGGTGTACATGTTCGGGAAGCGGGTGGAAAACGTGGTGGACGACCCTATCATACGTCCCTCAATGAACGCCGTGGCCGCCACCTATGAATATGCCCATCACCCTCGATACGAAGAGATTATGACGGCCACCTCCCACCTCACGGGGGAAAAAATCAACCGCTTTACCCACATACACCAGAGCAGGGAAGACCTCGTGAAGAAAAGCAAGATGGGACGACTCCTGGGATCGCTCACGGCCTGCTGCTTTCAGCGCTGCGTCGGCGTGGACGCCATGAATGCCCTGTCGATGACCACCTACGACATCGACAGAAAACACGGCACCGGGTATAATCGGCGTTTCCTCGAGTACCTCGAATATGTCCAGGAAAAGGATCTTACCTGTGACGGTGCCATGACCGATCCCAAAGGCGACCGGGGAAAGGCTCCGCATCAGCAGGCGGACCCGGACCTGTTCCTGCGCGTCGTCGATGAACGGCCCGACGGTATCGTGGTGAGGGGCGCCAAGTGCCACCAGACGGGTGCCGTGAACTCCCACGAGATCATCGTTATGCCTACCATGAGTATGAGCGAAGCAGACAGGGACTATGCCGTCTCATTTGCCGTACCTTCCGATACCGAGGGCATCGTCTACATCGTGGGTCGGCAGTCCTGCGACACGAGAAAACGTGAAAGAGGAACCATGGACCGGGGAAACCAGTTTTACGGAGGGCACGAGGCCCTGGTGATTTTCGACGATGTGTTCGTTCCCTGGGAACGGGTCTTCATGTACAGGGAGTGGGAATTTGCAGGCCGGCTGGTGGAACAGTTTGCCGCCTACCACCGACAGAGCTATGCCTGCAAGGTCGGCGTGGGCGACGTACTTATCGGCGCGGCCCAGTGTATCGCCGAATTCAACGGCGTCGACAGGGCATCCCACGTGCGGGACAAGATCGTCGAGATGAACCATCTGAACGAGACTCTTTTCTGCGGTTCGTTGTCCTGTGCCTGGGAAGGACACCGCGAACCCAGCGGAACCTGGCTTGTCGATGTGCTGCTGGCCAACGTGAGCAAGCAGAACGTAACCCGCTTTCCCTACGAGATCGCCCGCCTTGCCCAGGACATAGCAGGGGGTCTCATGGTGACCATGCCGTCGGAAGAAGACCTTCGATCGCCGGACGTGGGGCCATGGGTGGAAAAGTACTTCAAGGCCAACCCCGCGGTTTCCACCGAGTCACGGATGAGGATATTGAGGCTCATTGAAAACATAACCTTGGGATCGGCGGCCGTGGGATATCTTACGGAGTCCATGCACGGTGCCGGGTCTCCCCAGGCCCAGCGGATCATGATCTCCAGGCTGGTAAACATGGAGGCAAAAAAGGACAGGGCCAGAAAACTCAGCGGTGTTACGGATGATGCGTGAAAAAGCGAGGGCGGGACTGAACTGTTTCGGCGGCAGGGGTTTGCCTGCACTGTCCCGGAATCTTTTTGAGGGTGACTATAAAGCGGTGAGGGAAAGGCCCGGAACCGGATGAAGGGACGGACAGGGGAAACACAGGGAGGGGAAGATTGATGAGCGACCGGATACCGGACAAACCCTTTCCCCGCAGTTACTGGGTTGTGCCCGGCCGGTTCCTGGCGGGTTTTTATCCCGGCGACCGCCGTCCATTCCTCATGAAGGAGAAGCTTACAGGACTTCTCGTCTGTGGCATCCGCTGCGTTATCAACCTCCAGGAACCCGACGAGGTCGACCGGAACGGTATGTTTTTTATGGACTATGCTCCGGTGCTGGAACGGCTTGCCGGTGACGGGCCATCGGTGGTCTGCCACCGCATGTCCATACCCGATCTCGGTGTCCCGTCACCGGAATTCATGAAGCAGATTCTCAACCTCATCGATGAGACCCTGGAACAGGGCCTGCCCCTTTATGTCCACTGCTGGGGAGGCCGGGGGCGGACAGGAACCGTGGTCGGATGCTGGCTTGTCCGCCACGGTATTGCCGAAGGTGAGGACACGTTGCGGAAGATCGGGGAACTGCGCCGATCCGACCCGAGGAGAGACTGGCCGTCTCCGGAAATGCCCGACCAATTGGAAATGGTCCGCGCCTGGAAAGTGGGGCTGTGAACTCCGGGATTGTTCTGTCGCCGTGCCGAAGTATCCTGAATACCGGGAAATCCCGGCCGAAAAAAAGGCGCTCCGGTTACAGGAACATCCGCACCGGAGCACCATTCATTCCCTGAAGGAGCTTTTTACAAAGCTGTCCTCTGTCGGACGTTTTTCGAGATCGTCATCATTGAAGGATTCTCTTCCCGAAAGCCGTTAATCCTTCGCCATGTCTGTCTTCCACACTTCCCATACCTTGCCGACAAGGTGGGGGCCGGGTTTCAGCGTCATCTTTCCAGGCTTCCATCCTGACGGCGTGGCCTCGGCTCCTTTGCTTTCCCGTACGAGTTGGAAGGCCTTGATCTGCCTCAACGTTTCCGCCACATTCCTGCCGACGGGGGGTGTGAGAACCTCATATCCCTGGACGATACCATCAGGATCTATGATGAATCTGCCCCGGTTTTCTACACCTGCGTCCTCGCCGTACACACCGAAGGCTTTTCCCACCTTGCCGCCGCCGTCCGACAGCATGGGGAAGGGGACTCCACCGTCGACCATTTTTGATATTTCATGGTCGTCCCACATTTTGTGGACAAAAACGCTGTCGACGCTCATGGAAAAAACCTCGACGCCAAGATCCTGAAAATTCTTGTAATTATCGGCGACCGCCGATATTTCGGTCGCTCAGACGAAGGTAAAATCACCGGGGTAAAAGCAGAGGACTATCCACTTTCCAAGATGATCCGAGAGTTTGACTGATGTGAATTCACCCTTGTGATATGCCGGAGCTACAAAGTCCGGCGCCGGTTTCCCCACCTCTATCATCGTCCGTACCTCCTTTGCTGGTCCTGGTTGCGGTGGTTGCTGATCCTGCGCCCCTTCCGGCTTGCCTACCAGGCCGCCGGTCGGCCGGGCGCATCCCACGCTCTGTTCCGCCATAATCAGCCTCCTGTCATGGTTATCTGTTTCTGTTTCCTTGATTCCGGGGCACTGAAAGCCCCGGTGCTTCCGATTGTAACGGTTTCAATATCGCACAGATTCCAAGCCAAGTCAATGATCACCCACCTATGTGACCAGAGTCGCGATAACCCCTGAACTGATTGGTTTCATTGAACAAAGTAGCGCCGAAAGCCAGTGGTTCTCAAGTTTTAGCTTGACAGTCGGTTCCAATTGATCATTTATTGTCGGTCATAGGTATTCAGGACCATTTGAAAGGAAATCTATAATGCCGGAAAATCCATTGACCCTGCTCATGAACCCAAAGTCCATCGCTGTCGTGGGTGCGAACAACGACCCCATGAAAATGGGAACTATTCAGGCACTCAGCATTGTGAAGGACGGCTATAAAGGCGCCTTTTACCCGATCCATCTTACGGAAAAAACAGTCCTTGGCTACAGGGCTTACGCATCGGCCCGGGATCTGCCTGAACCCCCCGACCTGGTCGTTTTCATCGTTCCGAACAAGGCGATTACGGATCTGTTGGAGGATTTCGGAAAAATCGGGACCAGTCGGGCCATTATTGTCACCGCCGGTTATAAGGAAACAGGCGCGGCCGGCTTGGAGATGGAAAAGAGAATCATTGAAACGGCCGAGCGTTACGGGATGCGTTTCGTGGGGCCTAATTGCCTGGGAATCATCAATTCAGAGATTCATTTGAATACGACGGTGGCTCCCTTTCACCCTGGGCCGGGTCTGCTCGGGTTCGCCTCTCAGAGCGGTACGTACGTCACGCAGGCGCTGTCCTACCTGAGAAAAAGGGGAATCCGGTTCAGCAAGGCCATCAGCCTGGGCAATGAAGCAAATATCGACATTGTGGACGCCCTCGAGTACCTGGGTGACGACGAACAGACAAAGGCCATAATTCTGTATATAGAAGGAATACGGGACGGACGACGATTTGTCGATGCCGCCCGCAGGATCACGCGGAAAAAACCGGTAGTGGCTCAATATGTCGGCGGATCGGTCTCCGGAGCCCGTGCCGGGTTAAGCCACACGGGTGCCATGGCGGGTCCCGATTTCCTCTATGACGGTATCCTCAGGCAGGCAGGGATAATCCGTGTGGGCTCCATCGAAGAGCTCTACACCCACGGCTGGACGCTGGCAACGCAACCGCCCCTGGCCGGGAACCGCGTGGGAGTGATGACGAATTCAGGCGGGCCCGCGACGGCCATTTCTTACACCTGCGATCTGGTCGGGCTGGAAGTCCCCCGGTTCTCCGATGCCCTGCAGCGAAAAATCAAAAAACACATAGAGCCCCATGCATCGGCGGCGAACCCCGTGGACCTGACCTTTCACCTGGACATGAAAAAACTCGCCCTGACGTTGCCTGAAATGATGATTAAAAGCGGTGAAGTGGATGCCATTGTCCTGCACGGAGCCATGCAATCCGGGTTCATGAAAGAAATTCATGCCCATGTCGTCGACCTCGTCGGAGGTATCGGCGTGGAAGATTTTCTGCAGATGACCCCGCCCGTCAGCAAAGAAGCATTTGAGCTGACCCGCGGCTACGGTATTCCGATGGTAGTTTCATCCTTTTTCGGGGCTGAAGACGGTTACACGAAAGGGTACCTGGAAGCCGACACTCCGGTATTCCATTCTCCGGAACATGCCGCGCGGGCCCTGGGCTCCCTGTACCGCTACAAGCTGATACGGGAGCGGAAGCCGGCCGATTGGACCGTTCTTCCGCCGCCCCGTGAAACGGCGGTGGATAGTATCCTGCGGGCACAGGAGGCGGGCAGGAAGGCTCTGGATGAACATGAGGCCAAACGGGTCCTGGCCGCGTACGGTGTGCCCGTCGCCAGAGAGGTACTGGCCGTTACCGAGAGTGAAGCGCTCGAAGCTGCCGACAGCATCGGATATCCTGTGGCGCTCAAGGCCTGCAGCTGGGAGATCATGCACAAAAGCGGGGCGGGTCTGATCGCTCTCAACATAGACTCTGCCGAACGTCTCAGGGATGCTTTCCTGTCCATACGGAACGCGGCCGGGAATCCGGTTCCGGTGCTGGTGCAGGAGATGCTGCGCGGTAACAGGGAATTCCTGGCGGGCATGACCCGTTTCGAGGGATTCGGACCCTGCGTGGTCTTTGGTCTCGGCGGCGTTTTTACCGAGATCTACCGTGATACGACACTGCGCGTTGCTCCGATAGCCGATACCGATGCGGAAGAAATGTTTGAGGACATCCGCGCCAGGGAGCTGCTTCATGACTTCCGAGGCATGCCGCCTGTGGACAGTGACAGATTGCGGGACATAGTCAAGGCGGTGGGAACGGTGGCGCTTCTGCACCCGGAAATAGCCGAGATCGATCTCAACCCGATCATTATAAGCGGTGCGGACCCTGTCGTGGCCGACGCCCTGATCGTGCTGGGAGACACTCCGGCCTTTCAGGTACCCTGATGGCATCAGCGCTGCGCTTCATGGGCGTAGACCCCTGCCGCGGCAGAAGGCCTCACCGTCGGAGCGGCCCAGATCGAAGACTTCCTGGAGTCCTGCGGGGTTTGTGTAGTCCCATTTCGAAATGGAGATGGGCCTCGAGGGCTGGACGTAGGTCATGTTCGGCACCGGGGGTATCCGGTTGGTGTCGTACGTTCTCGTGAGAAGCACCAGGGTGTTTCCTCCCGAACCGCCAAGAATGCCCACGGGAACATTGTCCACGAGGCCCCCGTCCAGCACGGATTCTCCCCTCCAGGTGAGGAGGGGCGTTAAAGGCGGCGTGCAGGACGACGCGAGAATCAGATCCGCCAGTTCGTCGACGGTGACGCACTCCCTGACCGACACGACCCGGGGAGAGAATCCCAGGTGCCTGCCGAACGAGGGGTGCACCGGATCCTTGAGGTACCGTTCGGCCATGTAGCCGAGGATGCCGACCACGGCGGCACACCGTGCTCCCATCCGGCGCGGCGGGAGGCTGAGGAGTACCCGTATGTCGGGCCCCTCGTGGAGAATGCGCAGGGCGGAGGTATCGACTGCTTCGAGGATTGCCTTTCGATACATGCCGTAGTGGGGAAAGACGGGATCGCCGCCAAAAAAATTCGACAGATACACGTTCCGGCGGTTCCGGGCCGTGGCCTCCTTGAAGCGCTCCAGAGTTTCCTTCGTCTTCCCGGAAAAAACGACACAGGCCATGGCCGCCCCGGCACTCGCGGCGGCAACCCGCTTGGGCTGAAGTTCCATCATTCCCGAGATAGCATCCCAGAAGCCCACCTGCCAGAAGCATCTGGTTCCGCCGCCGGCAAAGACCACCGCGTCTATTGAGGGGGACGTTCTTGACTTCTTCAACTTGTAATCCGAACCGGGCCGTTCAGAGGAAAACAAGTTCGGTGACCCATTGATTTTCATGGAATATTTAAGCAGTAACCTTGTCTTTCGACTCGGGCACCAGGCCTGATGCGGTCAAGATATCCGTGACCAGTATGATTTTGTCAAGACTGACGGCTTCGCGCAAAGCGTCCCGGCCCGCCTCCGGCGGGCCTGCATCATACAACTAACGTGCCACATCGCTTATTCTGATGAAGCCGTTTCCTCAACAAATCTGTCGATCAATTCAGGCGTAAAATACTGCATGACCACAGCGTGGGAAAGTTTCCCGAATTCCGGAGAATCGATGCAGGCAAGCGCGTATTTGTGGACAATATCATCCGGGGGCCGGGTGAAACAGACTGTGTTGGCGAAGGGGTTTACCAGCGTGAAGTAGCCGATTTCTTCCAGTCGCTCGCGCAGGTAGTCTGTCATCGCCAGGGCGTGTTCCGCTTGCTTGCGGAAGCCTGATTCAGTGGTGGTCGTGATGCGCCAGAACATCTTCAGGGCGGCGAAACCGCTCCGGGAGCAGCTGATGGTCGGAATCACCCTGTCGCTCAGGTAAGAGATCGGCGTCGATTGAGTTTTTTCCAGGATCTCACGTTTACAGATAAAAACGCCGCATGGTTCGTTAAGAGAGATGAACTTGTGTCCCGATACAGCCAGGGAATCGAAGCACATCTTTCGCACATCCACGATGTCCCGCGCTTCCTGATTGCTGAGGAAAGGCAGGTATCCGCCCATGAGGGCCATGTCCACGTGGCGGTACACAGCGCGGGGCCTGACACGGTCAATGACGGCGTTGACAGCCTCCTGGTCGTCCACGGCGGATTTGAACGTACCGCCCACGGCAATCACGATCAGTGCGGGCCGGGAAGGATCGAGCTGTCTTTCAAGCTCTGCTGTATCCATGTGCCCAGCGGGCAACGCCTTGATGACACGCTCTTCCAGGTTCTGGATGTCGGCCAGCTTCTTTACCGAATAATGCGCCTCTTCCGATACATATACAATGGGGGCCATTCCTGTCTCGGCTTCGAGCAGCTTTCTGCCGAAATAGATCCCGTGCATGTTGCCGTCGGTACCTCCGTTGGTTATGACACCCCAGTAATTGTTTTCGAAACCATAGTGCCGTGCCCAGAAATCAAGAACCTTGCGCTCAAAAACATCCGTGTGCAGCATATCCCAGTCTTGCTTGAAGGGATCTCCCACGTTGATCAGCGTGAGATCGGAGAGCCCCCTGTCGACGAGCCATTGGTCATAGGCTTTCATGGACACGGAATGATTGAAAGGATATCCCCATTGGTTGTATTGTCTGTCAACCAACTCGGCGGCAATGGCGTCCAGCTCAGCCATGTCGACCCCCTGTGGGCGCTGATAGGTATTGAATTGTGTCATCCGTCGCTCCTGCTGTTGTCGGCTGCCCCGACGGGATGTAAAAGCTTCATTTGTAGTGTAATATTGAAAGGATATTGTTGCATTTGAAGCGAGTATATGAGACGGGTGTGTGTGAGTCAAGAGGTTTGTGTCCCGCCGTGTCCCGGTGCCCGGCAGGACGGACTTGGGGCGGCTCACTCAGTCAGCCCCTCATTCAGGTCGGAGGACCTGTTGCAGAAACTGACAACCGGCGGTAAGGATGGTATAGAGTCATCCCGTGGTTCCAACACGGGGAAGAGGGGAACCGCGGTCGGCCTGATGAGACTCGAGTCCGCTTTGACTCCTTCATAAGACCGCTGAACAAGTATATCATTTTGAGAGGAGAGACCCGTCCATGAAAGAAGAAAACCTGGTGTACCGGGGAAAGTCGAAAAATGTTTTCACTATTTCCGAAGGACCCTATGCCGGCAAGTATCGGCTGGTTTTTAAAGATGAAGCGACGGGCTACATGGAAAACGGAAAGCCCGTTTTTGACCCGGGATACGACACGGTCGTGGGAGAGATCCCCGGAAAAGGCGCAATTGCCTGCAGATTTGCCACTCATTTTTTTCGGTTGCTGAAAGAAAAAGGTGTTCCCTCACATTATATCGATACAGTCAGGGATAATGAAATGATCGTTGAGCCTGCTGAACCGCTCAATATGCCGGTGGATTCACCGGAATTCCCGGGATCGGCTCCACTGACGAATCTTGAGTTCACCTGGAGAAACAACGCCACGGGGAGCTTCTGGAGAAGATACCCCTTTGTGAAACCCTGCAGGAATCTGCACGGGGTCGTAGAGGCCTGGACAAAGGGAGATGTCGATATCCTCATTACCTTTGATGCATTGGAGGAAACAGGGGCGATGACCCGTGGAGAAATCACCCGGAGCATAGAGCTTGTCAAGAACATCGCAGAAATCGTGTCCCGGGAATTTGAGTCGAAGAATCTCCATGTTATCGACGGCAAATTCGAACTGGGGAGGCTGAAAGACGGTGACGGCACGATTGTGATAATCGACGAGATATCCCCCGATGTGTTGCGCGTATGCGAAGGATATTCTCCCGATGGCCGCGGCGACTGCAGCGCGTATAGACAGTGCACGGTGACGAACTACTCCGACGGCACGAGAACCATCAAGAACAGGAAACAGGTCCGTACGGCAGATTTCATGGATATATTTTTCTAGAAGAGATGAAGGAACCGGTCCGGCCCGTCGTGCGGGGCCGGGGCGCTTTGTACAAGCTCGTCACTATTGATCGAGGTCCCAGGCATTATCCCTGTTGACAAGAGCCTCATTTTTTTCATAGAGTGCCTCATCACTTCAAAGGATTAACGGTTTTTGAAAAAGTACAGTGTCCTGGCCGCATCTGTCCTGATGATGCTCTTCATCGGCTTTCATATGGCATGGAGTACATTTGTCCCTGTCCTGCGGCAGACCTACGGACTGACTACCGCTCAAACACAGACTATCTTCGGTACCTGCGTTCTCTTTGTGACGATTTTCATGTTTGTCGGGAGCCAGGTTGAAGCTCGCATCGGTCCCAGGATTACATCGATTATCGGCGGGATGATCTACGGGACGAGTTATATTCTGGCCGGTCATTCCAATGGATCCTATATCTCCCTTTTAACCTTGATCGGACTTGCCAGTGCCTGCGGCTCGGGGCTCTGTTACATGAGTCCCGTTTCCTGCGCGGCGAAATGGTTTCCCCGGAGGAGAAGCCTGGCGATCGGACTGGTTGTCGCCGGCTTCGGCGGCAGCGCCATATTTGTGTCGCGTCTCGGTGAATACCTGTTGATCCGGCAGGTCCCCGTTCTGAGTATTTTCACATACCTCGGTATCGCCTCACTCATTGTTGTTACAGTGGCCGCCCTGTTTCTGCAGAATCCTCCCGTCGATGAAAGCACGGTCATCAGCAACCCAAAGGCAGACAAGATATTGGCTGTCTTGAAGGATCGCAATTTCCTGGGTCTTTTCTGCGGGTTCTTTCCGGCATCCTGTGTCGGGTTAATCTGTATCGGCAACATTAAACCCTTCGGACTTTCTCTGGGCATGAATCTGGCGGTAGCGGGCATGGCCGTGACCGTCATGGCCGTTTTCAACACGGCAGGCCGCGTTGGCTGGGGACTGATCGGCTCCCTGATGGACGGAAAAAAGGCAATCTTCATCTCCCTTGTGAGCACCAGCATCGTCTGCCTGGCGGCGCCGTTTGCAATAACGGGCAGTATAACGTTCCAGAGTTTCGCCGTCCTTGCCGGGTTTAACTACGGTGCCTGCCTGGTGCTGTACGCCGCGGAAATTGCCCATATCTACGGGGCGCAGCGGATGGGGAGGATCTATTCCATTCTTATCGTTTTCAACGGTTTTGCCGGGTTTTTTGCTCCTCCTCTTGCCGGAAAAATGTTTGACTCCATGGGTACTTATTCAACGGTATTTTTACTGTTCGGCGGGCTCACCATCATCGGGACGTTTCTGTTCCATTTCATTTATCAACCTGGTGGCGTGGTCGAACAGAGAGGACGCGTTCCACAGAGGAACCGATGATCCGTGGCCCGGCCCGTCCGGCGTCACAATGAACTCCATGAGCGCTTTGTCACAGCGCCGGGGCAGGAAACGTCACGGCCGGAAAACAATCGTGCCTGCCGTTTCCCGCGGATGGTTCGTTCCCGTCCAGGTGCCGCTCGTTGGTGGAAATGACGGCAGGAGCCAAAGACAAAAACCCCGCGCGTCCCTGAGATAAACGGGATTTTAAGTGTCGAAAGGGGTATTGCAGGAGTTATACGGTCACGATGTGTATGTACCCGCGGACTTCGTGTCGTGCCTGCATACTATCGATGGGCAGGTAATTATACAGTTATCATTTCCTGCCGTCTGTAGTATCCTCACCGCAGAATCAATGTATCGAGGGTGGAGGCGGCCGTGCCGGGAGGTGACAACCCTGCGGCGCGACGGTTCTGAAAAAGGGGGATTGGCCATGATTCGATCGTTGGCTGACTTTACACGGATTGCAAAGGAAAAAGGACCCAAAAGGCTTGCCGTGCTGGCTCCGGAGGACGAGGAATTCATGCGGGCCGTCAAGACAGCCTGGGAGATGGGCTACATCGAACCTGTTCTCATCGGCAACGATGAGAAGATGGAACGGGTCGCGGAGCGGGTCGAATTCAACATCGACAGATTCGAGAAAATTCCCGGTACCGGGCAACAGGATATCTCTGACCTGGGGATTCAAATGATCTTCTCGGGCGAGTTGCCCATGGCCAGCAAGGGCCAGATTCCAACGTCCTTCATCTACCGCTCGATCATCCGCGAGGAGGCGAGGGCAGCCTCCGGCATGACCGTCAGCGTGATCACCTTCTGGGAGATACCCGGCATGGACCATCTGGTGGCCTTTACGGACACGGGCGTCAACATAATTCCCGACGCGAGGACCAAGACCAGGATCATCATGAACGCCGCCTTTGTCTTCCGCCTCATGGGAATTCCAAGGCCCAGAATAACCGTCCTGTCGGGAAAACGGGGGATAGGCCCCGATCTTCCCTCGCACCGGGACTACCGGTTCCTGAAGAAGGCCGCCGCAGCCGGCGAACTGGGAGACTGCGAGATCATCGAGGCCACGTCGTTTACGGAGATTTTTCGAGGTTCCTGCGGCCGGGATACGCTCCGGGAGGATACGGCGGGAGAGAAGATTCCCCACATCCTGCTGGTCCCCTGCCTCGATACCGGAAACATCCTCTGCAAGCTCGACTTCTTTCTCGATGTGACACGCGCCTCGCTGGTCGCCACGTCCAGGGGACCGGTGTGTATTCCCTCCAGGTCTGACCTCAGCGACAACATTGTTCAACAGCTGGCCATGTGTGTTGTCCTGGCGGACAACATGGAAAAGGTGAATGGGAGAGGTGGACCGACATGATCCCGCCATTTGAGGATATACTGAAATCGGCCATGGGAATGGAACCCAGGCGGGTTGTTGTCCCTTTCCCGGCAGCTGACGACATCCGTGCACTTTCCCGGGCCGCCGGGTCCGGCCTTGTCGTTCCCTGTCTGGTCGGTAATGGGGTGTCCTTGAAAAGATCCGTTGAACGGACTCCGCTGGCGTCCCTGAAACACGAGATTGCCCACGCGGCCGGTCGGAGGGATGCCCTGTGGCAGGCCATCACCCGGGTTCGGGAGGGCCTGGCCGATATGCTCATGCAGGGGGGTGTGCCTCTCCGTACCCTGATGAAGGCCGTCCTTGACCCTGTCATGGGTCTGAAGAAAAGGGGCGGGACACCGAGCTACATATCCCTCCTGGCACTCCCGAAGCAGGACAGGCTGATCCTCATCACGGACACCTTTCTGAACGACTTCCCGACCCTGGTCGAAAAGCAGGGTATCCTGAACAATGCCGTCCATCTTGCCCGTCTGCTCGGCATCGAGACACCGAAGGCGGCCGTCCTCGCCGCCATAGAGCAGGTCAATCCCGGCATCTCGTCGACCCTGGACGCGGCGATTCTCTCAAAAATGGGTGAACGCCGACAATTCGGAGCGGCCGTGGTGGAAGGGCCGCTGGACATCGATTGCGCCCTCAGCAAGGTCGCGGCGGACCGGAAGGGTGTTGTGAGTGCGGTGACCGGGAATGTCGATATCTACCTGGTTCCCGAAATCGATACAGGTTATTTGCTGGTTGAAGCACTGGTATACTTCGGAGGAATGGACACGGTGGGTCTTGTCGCGGGAACAGCCGGTCCGGTGATCCTGAAGCATCCCTGCGTGTCCGAAGAGAACCGGATTGTGGAAATCGGCCTGGCCGGACTCCTGTGTGCCGGGGAGGCAGACGGTGGATAAAAACCGCAGTCTTCTCATCATCAATGTGGGCTCCACGTCGACGAAGGTTGCCTGCTACCGCGGTGAGCAGGCCCTGGCCCGGGACACCATCGTCTACCATGTTGATGATCTGGCCCGGTATGCTTCGCTTGCGGACCAGTTGCCCCGGCGCGAGCAGGACGTCATTGCCTTTCTGGATAAACACGGTATCGAGACGGCGGGAATCGATATGATAGTCAGCCGGGGAGGCCTTGGCCGTCCGGCACCCGCGGGAGCTTACCGTGTGGATGAAGCCATGTGTCGTGACCTTCTGGAGGGAACCTACGGAAAACATCCGTCCGCCCTGGGGCCGGCCATGGCTTTCAATATCTCGAACCGATACGGTATTCCCGCAATAGTGGTGGATCCGCCGAGTACCGACGAGCTTGAACCTCTTGCCCGTGTGTCGGGAATACCCGAGATTGAGCGCAAGAGCGCTTTTCACGCCCTGAATCAGAAAAGTGCGGCACGATGGTGCGCCGCCGGGATGGGAAAAGCATACGAGGAGATCAACGTCATTGTGGCCCATCTGGGCGGTGGTATCACCATCGGCGCCCATCGGAAGGGCCGGGTCATCGACTGCACCCACGGGCTCGCGGAAGGGCCCTTCACTCCCGAGCGTGCCGGGGCACTTCCGACGATAGACCTGCTGGAGATGGTCTTTTCCGGGAAGATGGACAGACAACAGATCGAGCGTCGTCTGGTGGGCGAGGGAGGCCTGGCGGCGTATCTGGGTACGACGGACGCGCGGAACCTGGAAGAACGGGTCCGCGGCGGCGATGAAGAGGCGGAACGGATTTTTGAGTCACTGGCCTACCAGATCGCCAAGGACATCGCTGCCATGGGAGCGGTTCTTGCCGGAGAGGTCGACAGGATCGTCCTGACGGGCGGGTTGGCCCGTTCGACCATGCTCACCGACTGGGTCGGCGGAAGGGTCCGGTTCATAGCCCCTGTTGTGATCTTGCCCGGTGAGGATGAAATGCAGGCGCTGGCGGACGGTGGGGTCAGGGTTCTCAGGAATGAAGAGAGCGTCAAGTCCTACCTCGGGTAACGGTTATCCAAAGACTGACGGCCTCGTAAAAAGGAGTCCGGATGCTGCGTTGCGCTGTATCCTTTCATTCTTCAGGGTGTGCGCGCCTTGCCTCAGGGAACTTTTTACAAAGCCGTCCTCTATCAGACGTTTTTCGATTTTTTACGAGGTGAGAGAAGGCTGTGAAGTCACTAAAAACGCTGCGCGCCGTCCGGCATGAAGGAGATGAGGCAGATTAAGCTTGACAGAAAGCGTATTTTAGTGCATTTTTCACCGAACCTGTTTTTGTGGATTTAGGAGGCAATTTAATTATTTACACCAGTCAAAGGGGGAGAGAATGAAAAAGATCGTTATCAGTTTTGTTGCCGTCCTGTTCCTGTTTTGTGCGGGGAACCTCTATGCTCAGGACGTGATCAGGCTTGGTGTTGCCGGGGCGCACAGCGGGGACCTCGCATCCTACGGCATTCCTTCATCCCATGCAGCCAAGCTGGTGGTCGACGAGATTAACGCCAAGGGCGGCGTCCTCGGGAAGCAGGTGGTCATCATGCAGGAAGACGATGTGTGCAGGCCTGAAGTCGGCGCGAACGTTGCCACGAAGCTCGTATCGAACAATGTTGACTTGGTGCTCGGACACATCTGCAGCGGTTCCACCGAGGCCGCATTACCCATCTACAAGGATGCGGGTATCGTTGCCATGGCCCCCTCGGCCACGAAGGTGGAATTGACGAAGTCCGGTGATTATCCGAATTTTTTCAGGACCATTTCCCCTGACGATGCCCAGGCGAAACTCCAGGCGGATTTCTGTATTGAACAACTCAAAGTCAAGACCGCGGCTGTTCTTCATGATAAAGGAGCCTACGGAAAGGCGCTGGCTGAAGAAGTGAAGCAGTACCTGGAAGAAGGGAATGTCAAGGTAGTGCTTATGGAGGGAATTACCCCCGGTGCCGTGGACTACTCGGCGGTGATCAGCAAGGTGAACCGTTCCGGAGCCGAGGTCGTGATCTGGGGCGGATACCATCCTGAGGCGGCAAAACTCGTCACCGGCATGAAGAAAAGGAATATGGATGTGATATTCATCGGTCCCGACGGCGTTCGGGACGACACCTTCATAAAAGTCGCAGGTGAATACGCCGAGGGCGTTTACGCCACGGGTCCCATCGATACCACGTCGTACCCTCTTGCCATCGCCGCCATCGAACGGCACCGTGAAGTCTACGGTTCCGATCCGGGCGCTTTCTATCTGAATGCCTACGCGGCCGCCATCGCGCTGCTCAACGCCATCGAGAAAGCGGGATCCACCGACTATGACAAGATCGTGCATGCCCTGCGGACCGAATGGGTTGAAACGCCATTGGGGGAAATAAGCTTTGATGAACGGGGCGACGCGATAGGTATAGGCTTTGCCATGTACCAGGTTCAGAACAACGCGTACGCGGAGGTGGGAAAGTAAGTCAGGGAACACATGCGCACAAGGGAGCAGGGTTCACTGCTCCCTTTCATTTTTCAAATAGAGGGCGGACCACAGGATAACCAGCCTGTAGAACCATGGACTACTTTTTTGAACTTTTTCTCAGCGGCATCACCCGGGGGAGCATCTATGCCCTGATCGCGCTGGGCTATACCATGGTTTACGGAATCATCCAGCTCATCAATTTCGCCCACGGTGAGATCTACATGATCGGGGCCTTCACGGCGCTCATCTTTGCCAGCGCTTTTTCCCTGCTGGGCATGAGCGGTCCCTCCCTGCTGATCCTGGTCGGCGTTATTGCCATGATTTACTCGTCGGCCTATGGATACACCATTGAAAAAATAGCCTACAAACCTCTTCGGGGTGCCCATCGACTTTCCCCCCTTATCAGTGCCATAGGCATGTCCATTTTTCTCCAGAACTACGTGCTCCTGGCCCAGACCTCGGATTTTCTTTCCTTCCCGAGCCTGATCAGGGAGTTTGAATTCATGGCTCCCGTTTCCCACATCATACGCTCCTCGGAGCTGATCATCGTCGTCACCACCGTCATCGCAACGCTGGTTCTGACGTTGTTCATCAAGTTCACCCGTATCGGCAAGGCCATGCGCGCCACGTCCCAGGACAAGACCATGGCCGTGCTGCTGGGTGTGAATGTAAACCGGGTGATATCAACGACCTTCATTGTAGGCTCGGCTCTGGCAGCCATCGGCGGAGTCCTCATATCGTCCCACATCGGCCAGATCAACTTCTACATCGGGTTCATTGCCGGCATCAAGGCATTCACCGCCGCTGTCCTCGGCGGTATCGGCAGCATTCCCGGAGCCGTCCTGGGAGGCATGGTACTCGGCTGGACTGAAAGTTTCGCCACGGGCTACGTGTCCAGTGACTATGAAGACGTCTTTGCCTTCGCATTGCTCGTGCTCATCCTTATCTTCAAGCCCACGGGGATACTCGGCAAGGCTTCGACGGACAAGGTGTAGCGTTGCCGGGCGGCCGGATCCATGGAAAGAAAAGCTGACAGCCTTATCAGACGTATGGGAACTGAAATCGGGAAAGCCCTGATCGTTTCACTGTGGTTCATGTTCCTCACCTTTCCTATCATGGTCATCAAGATCAACCCCCTGGAGCGCTCCATTGACTGGCGCTGGATAAACCTGCTCTACGTGGGAGCCGCCGCGTTCTTCCTGTCCTTTGTATGGCGGTACCTGATGGAGCGCAAGGAAGTGGGTGCCGGCAGGGATGACACAATGAGCTGGCAGAGGCGTGTCGGGCGGTCGATCCGGTCGGATTCCCGAATTTACCTGCCCGGCCTGATTCTGCTCGTCATCTTTGTCGTTCTTTTTCCTCATTTTTTTTCAACCTACCAGACGTCGATAATGATCACGGCGCTCATGTACGTCATGCTTGGGTTGGGCCTGAACATCGTGGTGGGTCTCGCGGGTCTCCTCGACCTGGGGTACGTAGCTTTCTATGCCGTGGGTGCCTATTTTTACGCCCTCATGAACTTCCATTTCGGGCTGGGATTCTGGATGGCCCTGCCCATGGCAGGCCTGCTGGCCACCGTCTTCGGCGTCCTGCTCGGCTACCCGGTGCTGCGTCTTCGAGGTGACTACCTGGCCATTGTCACCCTCGGTTTCGGGGAAATCATCAGGCTGATACTGGAAAACTGGAGCGAGTTTTCCTTTGGTCCCAGCGGCATTGCCGGCATTTCCCGGCCCGGCAGCTTCGGTGTCTCCATGACCCTCGACCAGCACATGATCTACCTCTACTACATCATGGTGGCCCTGGTCATCTTCACCATCATCGTGGTGAGCAGGCTCAGAAACTCACGAATCGGCAGGGCATGGATCGCCCTCAGGGAGGATGAAATCGCCTGCCAGGCCATGGGAGTGGACAAGACAAAGACAAAGCTCTCGGCCTTTGCCCTTGGCGCCACCTGGGCCGGGTTCGTGGGTTGCATCCTGGCCGCGAAGACCACCTTCATCAATCCGGCCAGCTTCACGTTCCTGGAATCGGCCATCATCCTGTCCATCGTGGTTC